>CAIJLM010000522.1 GCA_903821495.1 uncultured Chthonomonas sp.
CCATCAGCTTTGTTTGCTGGACTGTCCCCTTCTCGTTTTGGGATGAGTTTCCCGATTCTTTAGGAGGGATTTGATTTGCTTCTTCCTCCTTCTTTGGATTTAATTCATTGTGCATCGCCTTATGAAGCGCATTTCCCGTAATATTACCATAACGCTTTCGCAATACAACTTTTAGAGCTTGTAGCGCAGGCTCTGTTAGTATGTATATCATTCCATGCCTCCTCTCGTCGCGCTTCAAAAAGTTCTCCAGAGTTCTCCGGAGTTCAACGTAGCTCTCCAACGTTCTACCATCTAACTCGACGCCATATACTATTACCCATATAATAAACTCGCACGCGGAAAACTGAAGAATACTCTACCCGCTGAACTCTGCAAATTACAAGCGACAGGAGCATCAAAATGGAAACCCTTCACAGTGCGATTCTGGTTCTATACTACAGCGTAAGCTTTACCTATTACGTCACCATTCTCATTGAACATGGAAAGAAGAACCGTCATTAGCCAAAGCGCCTCTCTCGAAAAAGCCCTTGCCACAACGCGAGGGCTTTTTCAAATTCTATCTGGTGTAGCGTCCCTTACCCTAGCCTCCGCACGTCCCCATCTCTCCGCGTAAAGCGAATTGTGTCTAGGTATTCGAGGGCTTGCAGAGAGACTTTGCGGTTCGTCTGCGTGAGGTCGCGAAACTCGCCAACAGTTATTCCGCCATGCTGTTCGATATGGCTCTTCACCTGCGCCTTGAGATTTGCGAACGTCTGCGCGTCATAGTATATCCCCTCCGCGATACGCTCGAACCTGCCTTGCTCCACCCCCACGCGCAGGAGAGGCTCCACCGAATCGGGATGCGTCGCCACCGCCTTGCTCACCTCATCCAAAATGGGCGAGAGGATGCCACACTGCCGATAGTACGCCTCCATCCGCCTCAAAATCGCCTCCTGTTTCTCGCTCAGTTGCACTTTGAAGTCCGCAAGGCGCACAGTAGCCCCCTCCACAACCTGCGCCTTGATGTGTTCCCAGTGGTTGAGTAGACTCGCGAAAATACGCGCCTCCATCTCCCTGCCGAGCGCCGAGCGATACTCCTCCTTGGGCATACCAGGGCGGAGAGGAAACTGCTCGTGGTACTGCTGTAAGATAGAGTTCGCCTTCTGAGCGAGTCCGTCCAACACCTTCATAAGCACAATTCTATCTCCCGCAAGCGCGATGGTCTTTCCCGCAGTGTAGAGGGCTTGCACCGCGCTATCTACGACTTCGGGGGGCAGTCCCGTCGCTTTGGGGAGGTCTTTGCGAAGGATGCCGAACTGGTGGCGTTGCAGAGCGGTTTCGATGAGGTCTTCGGGGCTTCCGTTCTCCTTCGCTTCCAGAGCGGAGATAACCGCCGCCTCTCCCTTGCGATGACGGACGGGGTTCGGGTCTAACACAACGCCCCCGCCAATAGTGACCATAGGCGAGTACTGCCGCACAACGAACCTATCGCCTCTCGCGCAAGCCAGAGGCTTTTCGCTACGGAACTGAACGTAGGCGCGTCCGTTCTCCTCCAACTCCGTCCCCGCTTCAAGGAGAGCGATACGCCCGATAACCTCGTCCGTCCCGATATGCACGCGAACGCGGGCGCGGTCTTTGAGGGGCTTGCTGAGTTTGGGAAGCAGTTGCAGAACCGCGTCGAAGAGAGCGGTTGGCGTGAGCGTGTTTGGCGGAACCAGTTGCGCCCCGCGCTCAATATCGGCGGTCTCCACCCCCGCAATGTTCACCGCGACGCGCATACCCGCGAACGCCTCCTTCACCTTCTCGCCATGCACCTGCAAGCCGCGCACTCTACTACTGACCTGCTGAGGGGCTATCTCCACGCTGTCGCCAGCCCGTATTGTTCCCGCGACGAGCGTGCCTGTGACTACCGTGCCAAAGCCGGGGCGCGTGAAAACGCGGTCGATGGGTAGGCGGAAGGGGAGGGCGGAGTTTCGTTCCGTAGCGCGACTGACCGCCTGCTGGAGGGTCTTTTTGAGCAGGTCTATCCCCTTGTTTTTGGGGGCGGAGACCTGCACGATAGGCGCGGTTTCGAGGAAGGTCTCTTTCAGGCGTTCGCGAATGTCCGCCTGAACCATATACATCCACTCTTTGTCCACCATATCGCACTTAGTGAGGACGATAACGCCGTTCTTCACATCCAGCAGGCGCAGAATATCGAGGTGTTCCAGCGTCTGCGGCATCACCCCCTCGTCCGCCGCGATAACCAGCATCACCACATCCACTCCGCTTGCTCCCGCCAGCATATTCTTGAGGAAACGCTCATGCCCCGGCACGTCCACAATCCCCGCGATGGTTCCATCGGGCAGGCGCAGGGAGGCGAAACCGAGGTCGATGGTCATGCCGCGCTCCTGCTCCTCCTGCAATCTGTCCGTATTGACCCCCGTTAGAGCCTGTATGAGGGTAGTTTTCCCATGGTCAACGTGACCCGCCGTGCCAATAATAACGTGCTTCATTCGAGCGTATCGAGGTTTCTGTCGAGGGTGACGTAAACGCCCTCATGCAGAACAGGTTCGGCGGAGGTAGCCACCGCCCACTGCCAGAGCCTATCGGGGTGTCGGAAGCCGGAGTAGGTCGCCGCGCCGCCGTACAGTCCGTCTTTCCGTAGAGCGATGAGCGCCGCGCCGTAGTGGTCATGCGCTTCCGGCGGGCGCTTCCGCATAAGATAGCGCAACGCCTCAACACAGGCTTCCGTCGGGGTCATGCCGCGCTCCATGTTCATCACGACGCGGAAACTGACACACGCCTTCATCATCTCGTCTCCGTGACCCGTGCCCGCCGCGCCCCCAACCTCGTTATCCACGTAGAGTCCAGAGCCGATGATGGGCGAGTCCCCGACACGTCCGGGAACCTTCCACGCCATCCCGCTTGTGGTACAGCCCACCGCGAGGTCGCCGTTCGCGTCGAGGGCGCAAAGCCCGATAGTGTCGTGGTCGTCCGGGGTGAGGGCTTTCGGCGGTTGGCTGTTTGTGGGCCCCAAATCGAAGTGCGCGACATCCGCGCCCGCCTGCGTTTTGAGCCACTCATGGTAGCGCTCTTCGCTTTCGGGGGTGAGCAGGTTGGCTTCCGGGAAGCCTTGCCGTAGCGCGAACTGCCGCGCATTCTCGCCAACGAGCATGGTATGCGGAGTCTTTTCGTACACGCGCCGCGCCACCGAGATGGGCTTGCGCGTGCGCTGTAGCCCTCCCACAGAACCCGCCCAGTGTCCGACTCCGTTCATTATCGCCGCGTCCAGTTCTACCTGTCCCGCCGCATTCGGCAGTCCCCCGTAGCCTACCGAGTTTACCGTAGGGTCTTCTTCCGTGAGGTTGCCCGCGACCTCAATCGCATCCAATGCGGTAGCCCCCTGCGCGAGGCGGCTCCAGCCCGCCCGCGCCGCATCCATCCCAAAGCGCCACGTAGCCACAAACACCGGATTTACTGCCATGAAAGAGTCGGCTCCTTATCACAAGTTTCGCTCATTTTACCCTATCTAACCGTTCTGCGCTGTCCGAAATCGAAGAAGACCGCCACAACTCCAAGGCGACCCCCAAGCCAATGCCTACCGCGTAACAGAGTAGGTTCTTCCACTGAAACACGAAGCCGAACACAAGCCGCCCCAGCGTCGTATTGCGAATCGCTTCCAGAAAAGGCGCGTGGCAAAACTTCAAAACCTCTATCGTCAGCGAGAAGAGCGCGGAGTAGGCGGCTATCCTGAGCGTGGAGAGGCGCGGAAGCAGTAGCCCCCACAACACAAACACCATCGTCGCCCAGAGAGTATCGCCCGCGTTTTTTTGTAGGAGTTTGGGGAGGTGGGGCGCGAACTTGCGGGAGGCAAGCCCCAGCGCAATAACAAGGACGACCAGCCCCGCATACACGAGGCGATTGCGTTGGCGAGTTGTGGTTAGTCGTGGTATGTTCATACTCTAGTGATACCCCGCTTCGCCCCTCCAAAAATACGATACAACTGTCTAAAAACCCATCCCTCGTCACATATTGCGCCAATGAGACAGGATTCTTGCTAAATCACGGCGAATTATCGTTTATAGCGAGCGTAGAGATGCCAAAGCCTCTCGTGTAGCCCTGAATGACGGGAGCGAGAGGCGTTGGCGGGGTGAGGAGGTCACTGCTTGTTGCGGCTTCTGTTTCGAGCCTCAATGACTTCGAGGGTGTAGTGAATAAGCCCAGCGGTGTGGCATATAATGGCGACGATAGCGCCTAGTAGTTCGATGTTGTCCATGGTCTTGTCCTTCGATGCGGTGTGAATTTTTTGTTCCGCAAATACAGTATAAAGTTGCCTCAGAGGGATTTCCAGTCAAATGTAGAACCCTGTATAACAATGCACAACAATGTTCAGAACAGAGGGGTGGAGTATGGCTTTTCGACTTACTGATACGGGCAGAGAGAAACTTAAAAAGGCTCTGAAGAATAACCACGCAGGGTTAGTCGGACTGACGCTTTATAAGAATGTAGCGAACAAAACGGGCTTAGATCATAGAATTGTGCAGAAAGCGTATGAGGGTACAGGCGGGATTTACGATTCGACCATCTCAGCGCTGAACCAAACCTACGCACTAGGTCTGGACGGCGCGGACTACGAGCGTTACACCGCTACGCCGACTCCGCCCATTGAAATAGCGAAGGGGCAACAGCCAAGCCTACCAGAGCAACCCGCCGCATTAAAATTAAGTGTGGGAGTTAGTATCTCGCCTGCTGCGACTGATGTTTCTCGTGATGCGTCCGTTTTCAATGGGGAGGGGCAATTATGTGTTGTCGAAGAATCTGATGGAAGTAGCGCTCAAATACTTTACCCTAAACAAGAGGTGGATGCTGAAGAACCCAACAAGCCTAAACCTATAGATGAGCCTGTTACTCAAGATGGGAACGAAGCGACCCTTGATAAGAAAAGCAAGGCGGTGTCACCAATTTTTAGGATTTTAAGGAACTACATAAATGTTATAGTGGGTATACTCCTTACGCCTCCCGTTATCTTTGCCGTGTATCCAAAGAGCGTTGTCGTTGCCAACTATCCCAAAAAGAGCGTTGTCGTTGTCAACGACCCCAACTTGGTGCTTCAAAAAGTTTCTCCCGATTTTGATATAAAAGAAGAGGGGGACGATTTACTTGTTGAAATGGGCTACTCGGTCAAGGATATTCCCCAGTATCATGATTTCAAGATAATGGTAGCGACCAGAGCCAGTCTCGACGATGAACATGAAGCCGAGAAGATTAATGAGAATGATGTACCCGAGGGACAAGTATCTGCCAAAATTCATAAGACTCTCAGTGGTCAGTATTGGGCGCGTTTAGCCGCAAGTTTGAGGGCAGACACCTCTGAGAGATACAGTAAACTGATTACATTCTCAACTACGTTATTGACTAAGAAAGGGCGTTAACCATGCGTACACTCTTCACAATTATTCTCTCACTGACATTCGGATTTCAGCCCGTGCTTGGTGATACAACCTTAACGGTGACTACCACCGGGGTCGTCATAAACGAACAGGGTGAGCCCGAGGATGGCAATCCTGTCACATTGTATATTGGACCTGAAAGAAATATAGAGCGACCACATAAGGACAAATCCAGTCGAGGTGACATGACTGATATGTCCGCTGTCCATGGGCTGTTTCTAATCAGGAAACCAGGCGTAGACAGTGGCATAAGACAGTTGTGGGTTATGGTCGACGATCACACCAAAAACCTCTACGGGCAAACTCCGCTCATACATCCTTATAAGAGATTACCTACGGAAATCCAGTACAAAATTGAGATTAAAGTGCATCTCATACCAAAAGCGACTTATAAGCAGGTAGAGGTTCCGGGCGATTTAAGCGCTTATGCCACCAATTACCAAATAAAGGTAGCGGCTGGGGAGATTACCCTGGATGAAGCCAATCTAGCGGTGGTGGAGATGACTCAACTGGTGGGTAGCCGAACAGACCCGCCAGCGAATGTAAAAGAAATCCATACGGCGCTTTTACGGTCGCTTGATCCGATGCTACCTCCGCTATCCGTTGC
>CAIJLM010000523.1 GCA_903821495.1 uncultured Chthonomonas sp.
ATCTCAAACCACTAAGACTCCTCTCCTTTGCGAAGGAGAGGTTGGGTGAGGTTAAGCGCCAAGTTCCCGTAACCCTGAACTCTTACCTTTGTGAAAGGGAGACGGGGCGGGGGTATGTAAAGCGTCTTCTGGTAGGGGTAGGGCTCAGGTCGCATTGCCATCACAGGATTTTGCAGAAAAACAAAAAATCCCCCCTCCATTCTTGGAATGGAGGGGGGATTTAACCTATCAATCAGGAGATTACTCTCCGCCCTTCGCGCCGCCGCCGGAAGGAGCGCCACCGCCGCCGCCTGTGGAAGCCGCGCCAGGGAAGTGCTTGCCGCCAATGGCGGGTCCGCTGCTAGACTGCTCGGCAGTAGGGCGATTCCCTTGTGGGGTTCCCGTACTCTTCATAAAGAAGAATATTATCCCCACAAGAGCCACTGCTACTACCACGCCAATAACAACGGGCGATACCTGTTTTTTCATCTTAGATGACTTCCTCTCAAACGACGATTAGTCGTTGGGCCACAGGTACTGAAGGGTGTCGGGCAGGCTGGGGTTGGTTTTCAAGAACTGACCGGGCTTCATGGACTTAGCGTGACCATCCAGGAAGGCGATGTTGTACATACCTTGTCCATAGTCGGTTGCGCGAGTAGCCACTACGCACTGATGAGGCCCGCCCGTGTGACGGGGCTTGGGACCAAAGAACGAGTAGTCGTAGCCGACCCAACCGCCGCACCAGCCGATACCTGTCGGGGTTCCGTTCGGGCCGCCGTACACGCCGTGCCATCCGTCGAAGTTGTCGCTATCGAAGATGAATGCGTATTCGGAAGAGCGCGCGATACCCGCAAGGGATTTGCTGGGCGAGCTACCTACGGGCCAGCCGTACCACTGGGTTCCTGTCCATCCGTAACCTTCAACGCCATCGTAACGGACGTTAGCCGGCACGTAGTTCTGAATCCAGGCGCTGGTGCGAGTGTGCCACGCATCCCACCCAAAAGAGGTGGCGGTAGGCAGAGAGCCGTAAGACATCCAGTACTCGAAGTTGTTCGGGTCAGGATTGTGGTAGGGCGAATCGGGGCAAATCAGCATCTGGTAGTTCTTGGTGTAGGGCTGAATCAGGTCTTGCCACGTAAAGAAGAAGGTGGCGGTGTCGGTTGTGACGTTCAAGACGACTTTTTCGTCGTAGTCTTGAATGTACATAGAGTTCGCGGTCGCCAGCTGTTTCAGGTTGCTGATACAGGTGGTTTTGCGAGCCTGTTCACGCGCTTGCGCGAAGACAGGGAAGAGGATAGCCGCTAGGATCGCGATAATGGCGATGACGACAAGGAGCTCAATGAGCGTAAAGCCTTTTAGGCTTCGAGATTTCGAGCCAATCATTGTGTTATGACCCTCCCAAAGAGAATAAAATAGAGTAAGCGAAAACGTCGCTCAAACGCGCCGCTAAGGGGGTAGAGGCGAACCCGTATTACAGGAAGTAGATTGAAAGAGAGAAGCGTAGAAGCCGATACGACAACAGAGGATAGATTGCAGAGGTCAAGAATTACAGAAGCGCCATTAACACCGCAATACCCAATAAACCCGCTCTTCCGAACGATTATGTGGAGTCTCTACTACGAAAACCACTTCCTGTATATTCACTTCATTATAACTCGTTTCAACAGGCTTGTCAATACGCGCCCGTTTTTTTGTCTAATTATAGCGATTCATCTTACGTTTTTAGCCTTCTGTCTGTTTTCGCTCGCTTGTTCTTCCTTTCACATCGGGGTTGTGAAATTTCTCACATCGTAATTATGAAGAGTATTGTACTATTTATGTGTCCAATCTTAATCCCATTGGATAACCTTTCCATCCCTAAGTCCACCTATAGAGCGAATAGTGGTGGCAGGCGTTAACCGTAATCCCCCGGTTAACGCCTTCTTTTTTGCCTCTTTTGCGCGTTTCGCAGGTTTATTTGCGCTACCTACACCCCTACGCCTCTCCAGCCCCCCGCGCAAGAGGGCGGTCTTATGCTATAATATGCCCTAAGCAGGAGAGGGTTCTTAAAAAACGCATGGAACAGAAATTTATACGCAATTTTTCGATTATCGCCCACGTTGACCATGGGAAATCTACACTCGCCGATAGACTCCTAGAGACGACGCACACGATAAGCGAACGGCATATGCAGAATCAGGCGCTAGACACGATGGACTTGGAGCGCGAACGCGGTATTACGATTAAGATGACCGCCGTGCGCCTCAACTACACCGCCAAAGACGGTCTGGAGTATCAGTTTAACCTGATTGACACGCCCGGTCACGTAGACTTCACCTACGAGGTGTCGCGTTCGCTCGCCGCGTGCGAAGGCGCTCTGCTTGTGGTGGATGCGGCGCAGGGCGTGGAGGCGCAGACGCTCGCCAACGTGAACTTGGCGTATCAGAACGACCTAGCCCTGATACCTGTCATCAATAAGATAGACCTGCCCGCCGCCGAACCGGAGCGCGTGAAAGAGGAGATTGAGAGCGTTCTCCAGATGGACGCTTCCGAAGCGATTTTGGCGAGCGCGAAGATGGGCATCGGGATTAGCGAGATTATGGAGGCGGTAGTTGCGCGTATTCCTCCGCCCTCCGGCGACCCCGACGCGCCGCTACGCGCCCTCATCTTCGATAGTAAATTCGACAACTACCTTGGCGTTGTCTGCTACGTGCGCGTTATGGATGGCGCAGTTCGCGTAGGCTCCAAAGTCCGGTTTATGGCGAGTGGTAAGGAGTTCGATGTAACGGAGGTAGGAACCTTCGCGCCTCAGCGCAAAATCGGCAAAGAGATAAATACGGGCGAAGTGGGCTATATCGCGGCGAGTATCAAGACGATTGGCGACGCGCAGGTCGGCGATACGGTTACGGAGAGCCAACGACAAGCGACAACGGCTCTGCCCGGCTATCGCACCGCCAAGCCGATGGTCTTCTGCGGTCTCTACCCGGTAGAGGGCGCGGGGCAGTACGCCGAGTTGAAAGAGGCTCTCTCTCGCCTTCAACTGAACGACACCGCGCTCTCCTTTGAAGTGGAGACCTCCGCCGCGCTCGGACACGGCTTCCGTTGCGGCTTTCTGGGGCTGTTGCACATGGAGATTGTGCAGGAGCGATTAGAACGCGAGTTCAACCTCTTCCTTATCGCCACCTCTCCCTCGGTTATCTACAAAGTCACCAAGACAGATAACACCATGATAGAGGTGGATAATCCCGCCGATTTGCCTAACCCGCAATATATCCTCAAAATTGAGGAGCCGTATATCTCCGCGACGATATTCCTGCCTTCGCTCTACGCGGGTACGATAATGGACTTGTGCCGCGAACGGCGCGGTAATATGACCAAAATGGAGCATCCCGCAACCGAACGCATGATGCTGACCTACGATATTCCCCTCTCCGAGATTCTACTCGACTTTTTCGACCAGTTGAAGTCGCGCACCAAAGGGTACGCCTCTTTTGACTACGAGTTGACGGACTACCAAGAGGCGAAACTGGTGAAGATAGACGTGATGATAAACGGCGACCCTGTAGACGCGCTCTCCTTCATCACACACCGCGACAAAGCCAACGCGCGCGGGCGTATGCTCGTAGATAAGCTGAGAGAGGTGGTTCCGCGCCAGCAGTACGAAGTGCGTATTCAGGCGGCGATTGGCGGTAAGGTGGTGGCGGCGGAGAGTATCAAGCCCTTCCGCAAGAACGTGACCGCGAAGTGCTACGGCGGCGACATCTCCCGTAAGCGCAAACTGCTAGAGAAACAGAAAGAGGGCAAAAAGCGGATGAAACAGGTGGGGAGCATTGAGATTCCGCAGGAGGCGTTCCTCAGCGTTCTGAAAATCGGAGAGTAGGCTATGCTACGGCGTATCGAAGCCCTCAACTATCGCGGTCTGAAACACATCGCGCAGGATTTAGCGCCCTTCCAGATACTGGTCGGCGCGAATGCGTCAGGGAAGTCTACTTTTCTGGATGCAATTAGGTTCGTTCACCATTTTATTCGGGATGGATTAGAAGAAACGTTAATGGGGCGTGGACGAAACTTTAACGAACTGCTCTTTCATCAGAAAGGAAGCGGCTTTGAGCTTGTTTTAGAGTTTCAGCTACCCCCTCATCTAGTAATTCAAACCAGTGTGAATCAGTTTGATGCGGTTCGCTATGAAATTATGATAGAAGGCTTTACGCCTTTCCAACATATGTCCCGCTTAGATTTCGAGCCACATTTGAGCGAAGAACGCTTATGGCTTATGGATACGTCACGCCAACTACCTCAGCCGCAAGAAACGCCTCTTCCAGAACATTTGTTACGTGTCGTGAGATCTGAACCTTACCCTGATGCACGCTTGGTATTTCAAAGGTCAGCAGGTATCAAATCTACTGTTTATTGTAGTGAACGAGACGACAAACAGTATGAATTCGGGGCAAGTTTTTTCAAGTCGGCATTTAACAACCTTCCTGTAGATGATTACCGCTTCGTCGTAGCAAGTTGGGTATATGACATTCTCGTCAAAAAAGTCCACTCAATAGCTCCCCTCAGCTATCAAATGAAAAGACCTAGTAGCCCTATCTATGGGTGGGACTTCCGTACAGATGGCTCTAATTTACCATTCGTGATAGACACATTAAGAGTCGAACATCCCCAAGTCTATCAAGACTGGCTCTCCCACGTTCAAACTATCCTCCCCGATATTGAAGACATCAAGGTCATTGAGCAGGAGTATGACCGCAACCTCTTTATCGCTATCAAGTACCGCCAGATGGAAAAGCCCGTCAATGCGTGGCTTGTCTCGGATGGAACTCTGTACGTTCTGCTTCTAACGATTATCGCGTATCTCCCTGACGACCAGAGTATCTATATGATAGAGGAGCCTGAAAACGGCATTCACCCTTTAGCCATTGAGGGTATATACGAGGTTCTCTCCTCCGCCTACGACAAGCAGATATTCGTTGCGACACACTCGCCCCTCTTCTTAGGTTTGGCGAATCCGAAAGAGATTCTCTGCTTCTCCAAAAACTCGGACGGCGCAGTGGAGATAGTGCGGGGCGACAACCATCCCGCGCTACAAGAGTGGCAGGGCGAAATCCCGCTCTCCACGCTCTACGCAAGTGGAGTATTCGGTTAATGGAAGACCTGCTCGTTTTGGTGGCGGACGCGCAGACGCAGGCGACAGTAGAGACCCTGCTGGAAAAGCGCCGAGACGCGCTTGGTATTTGCAAAATCGCGTATAAGGTCGAGCGACACCGTGACAACGATAGCGGCGTGTATAGCCAGGCGCATACGTTTCTGCAATCTCGGAAACACCAGTACTCTAAGTTTCTCGTTGTTTGGGACGAGGAGTGGTATACCGGAAAGAACCCCCTATCCGCAGAATCGCAAGCGCAAAAGGTCTCAGAGAGCATGAAACTTAGCGGTTTTGATGAAAGGGATTTTTGCGCCGTTGTGATAAGCCCGGAACTGGAGACGTGGGTATGGGGCAGTTCTCCCAGAATACCGGAGATTCTGCGCTCAGATTGGGCGAGCATAAGGGCGTTAGGAGCCAGCAAAAAACTCTGGGATGCCAGCAAGCCTAAGCCCCAACGCCCCAAAGAACTCCTTGAGGCTGTGCTGACTCAGCAGAAGCGCCCGTCCTCCGCCTCCCTCTTCAAAGAACTCGCGGAAGCCGTAAGTTTCAAAAACTGTGAAGACCCCGCCTTTCAGCGTTTCTGCGCTACGCTTCGAGAGTGGTTTCCCGCTGAAAAGTAGTATCAATCAATGTGGAGAGTAAAATGCGTCATTCGCCCCTATTCCTAACACTCTGTCTATGCGCCATCACGACGCTACCCGCGTCCGCGCAAAATTTCGCTGACCCTGCGCCCCCCAAAGTCGAAGCGCTTGCCACTGTTCCGCCTCCCGCTCCGACTACTCAGCCGGGGCTAAAATTCTACCACGCCCCCAAGCCTCTCGCCAAAAACGCCATTACCACCGATTGGCGGCAGTTTTTGGGCGTTACCTTCAACGCCATCTCGCCTGAAACCCCGCTCCTCACCGATGTAAGCAAGGGTAAGCCCACGCTTCTTTGGGAGGTCATGAAAGGAGAAGGGTACGCAACACCCGCCGTTATCGGGGAGCGCGTGGTTCTCTTTCACCGCATGGGAGGCGAGGATGTGGTCGAGTGCCTACAGGCAGAGACCGGCAAGCGTTACTGGAAATACACCTATCCCACCGCCTACGAAGACCGCTACGGCTTTAGCGGGGGACCTCGCTGTCAACCAGTCAGCGATGGAGAGTACATCTATACCCAGAGTGTAGAGGGGAAAATCCACTGCCTGCAACTCACGACAGGGCGACTGTTGTGGAAACGCGACATTGTGAAGGATTTCCAACTCAAGCCAAACTTCTTTGGGGTCGGCTCCACTCCGCTACTAGAGGGCGATATTCTCATCGTGAACGTGGGCGCGGAAAAGGGTCCCTGCGTGGCGGGATTTCACAAGAGGACGGGCAAGATGGTTTGGGGCGCAGGAGCGGAGTGGGGCGCTAGTTACGCCTCTCCTATTCCTGCGACAATACACGGGAAGCGGCGCGTCTTCGTCTTTGCAGGAGGCGAAAGTCAACCCACTTCGGGGGGACTGCTCTGTATCGACCCTGCGAACGGCAAAGTAGATTTTCGCTACCCATGGCGAGCGCGGCGCTATGAATCGGTAAACGCCTCCTCGCCTGTTATCATCGGCAATCAGGTCTATATCTCCGAGTGCTACGGGCCCGGCGGCGTTCTTCTCGATATTCTCCCTGATGGAACCGCCAAACAGATATGGACTAATCGTGCGCTGAATACCCACTTTATGACCGCTATCTACAAAGAGGGCTACCTCTACGGCATAGATGGGCATGGGCCCCGCAACGCGCCTTTTGTCTGTATAGAGTGGAAAACGGGGAAAGAGATGTGGCGGATAGAGCCAGAGTGGAACGAGACCCTGAAAACGGCGGATGGCGAACGTAAACTAGCGCTATCGCCCGGTCTCGCGTCGTTCCTGTTTCTGGAGGGGCGTTGCCTCATTCTGGGGAACTACGGGCAGCTAGCGTGGGTGGATTTGAACCCGAAAGCCTATACAGAGTTGAGCCGAACCTCACTCTTTATCGCAGACCAGACGTGGAGTATGCCCGCCCTCAGTAAGGGGCTACTCTATGTGGCGCAGAACAGTAAGGGCATAGACGATTCGCCCACCCGCCTACTCTGCTACGACCTGCGCGGAACCGCGAAGTAAGAGCGAAAAAATAGGGGACGCTGTTTGCGTCCCCCAAGTGTAGAGAGTTTATGCTTGCGTAGTATCAAACGAAAGAAAACGAGTAATTTCTTTTTGAGAGCCTCCTTGCCCTCGCGGAAGAGTCCTCCTTGACCTCCCAAAATGGTCTACTGATAGAAGTAGCTACAGAGCGGAACGGTTAGCGTTACCACAATTGCAAATACCAGAAATACGATGAGTTTATCTAAAAAGGCGACCCAACTGTCGCCGGTTCCATCAGGAGGGAACCTCTCTTGAGATTCCTCCTGAGCCGTTTCGTAGGAGTTCATGATTCGAGCACCTTCCCGATTGAACGCTCTTATGTAAATCTTTTTGGGCGGCGTTCTTCCTTGTTGATAAGGTTATGCCGTATTTCCTAACAGGTGTATGCTGGGAATATCACTAGGTTTCGCCCGTAAAGGTACGAGGAGCGGCTACGCATAAAGCCTGAGAGCGCCCAAATGGAGCTACCGCAAGCGTTCAAGCGACTCGCGGTCTTTTCCATGCAGAGGTAGGGTATCCTGCGTTTTGTCAGGCTGTTCTGCACCCGTCTCTCTCCTCAATCCTACTTTCTCTGCGTTGGCAGATACTGAAATGGTGGTTGGAGTATCACAAGTTCTAGGGGTGTTTTAACGGCTCGGCGCTAGATTGTACTGTCTCTGAAGAAGTATTTACAGAAGGAGGCGATTTCACGGGCGTACTACCGCCTTGCAGACCCGCCTCTCGACGCGCCCATTCGGGTAGTTCCTGCACTTCTTTGGATACCATCTCTCTTTAGTTTCCGGTAAATCAGAGTGTTATTTGTTCCTGCATTCGCTCTGTGTTCCGCTTCTGCCTTCTATGTGCGGTCACTCCAGTTAGCAAATGCTCGGTGACGCTGTTCTTTTTGTAGTTTGAGATTAGAAGCCTGTGGCAGGGTTCCAAGTTTGGGGCTTGGCGCACTACTTTTCGCGCTTTTCGCGGACTTCGCGGACTCGTCCCAAAAGAGTGAACTCTTACCTCCTTGTAGGACTTACGTGAACAGGGAGTATGATACGGTAGACTAGAGGAGACATCAGGCGCTCCTTGAGTCCTTAAAAAGACAGTCTCAGTATCCACCCGGCGACTATACCAAAGCCCGCCCGTTCCAGTCCGCAAGAGATGCCGCCTCACCCGCAGAACAAATCTAGGGCTTTCGGTTGTGTCATATCATCCTCTATCCTTTATCCTTATAATGCAACTCTGTCATACTTCATACTATAGTCTACCGAAGGGTGATATGTCAGCTCGTTTTGGAAAACCGAATTTGTTCTCTAATTAAGGACGCAGTTGGAGTTGAAGGGGAACTGACAAGAAGCGGGGGCGCAAAGTTGCATTGAGAACGAGAGACCCCCGAATTTTTAATTGACTTTACCCTCAATCTATGCCATACTCTCGTTGGTATTTTGCATTAAGGAGGACATTCGGCGTTGCCGCTGAAGATAGAAATTAAAAAATCCGTTATCACCGATAACGCCACGCATGAGACAGACACCGGCTCCCCTGAAGTTCAGGTAGCCCTGTTGACGACGCGTATCACTCAATTGACTGAGCACCTGAAGACGCACAAGCATGACCATCACTCCCGCCGCGGTTTGATGATGATGGTTGGTCGCCGTCGGCGTATCCTCGACTATGTTCGTAAAAAGGACATTGAAAGGTATCGCGCTCTTGTCGGACGATTGGGCATCCGAAGCCGTTTCTAACTTGTCTGGTTCTCTTAGCGAACTCCTGCAAACACAGCTTGCGGACGCGCCTTCCCGCGTTTCGTCCGCAAGCCAGTGCAGTTTTTGGCATAAGCGCTGAGACAAGGCGACCTTCCCCGTAGCAACGAGAAGGAGGGTTCAGAGCAAGTGGAGCGAGTCTCCCCTTCCTCTGACCCCTTCTCTTCAAAGACTAGCTTCGGGCAGTTGGCGATTCACCCTCTTTTACCAAAGAGAGCGTTACGCCCCCCGTCCTATTCCCAACAAGCCGCACTCCAAAAACGTATCAAATTCTTCCCTCTAAAACGCCGTACTTTGGGATACCTCCCGAACGACGGCGCTCTTTGACGTTACGTGGGCTGTCTGCGGACTCGCCCATTCTGTAGGAAATACAGGAGAAACTATTGTCACATATTGTAGAACGTGAAATCGCTGGTCGGCGCTATAAACTAGAGACCGGCAAAATTGGAAAGCAAGCCGGCGGCTCCGTCTGGCTCCAAGCAGGAGACACCGTCGTTATCGCAAACGCCACTATGTCCTCCACTGTGCGCGAAGGAATGGACTTCTTCCCCCTCACCTGCGACTATGAGGAGAGAAAGTACGCTGTTGGAAAGATACCCGGCGGCTTCATGAAGCGCGGCGGCAGACCGGGTGAAAAGGGTGTTCTCACCTCCCGCCTAATAGACCGCCCCGTCCGTCCGCTCTTCCCCGATGGCATGAGAAATGACGTTCAAGTCATCGCGATGCCCCTCTCTGTAGACCCCGATAACCTCCCCGATACCAACGCTATCGTCGCCGCTTCCGCCGCTCTCACCGTCTCGAATATCCCTTGGGATGGCCCCATAGGCGCTGTTCGCATTGGGCGCGTCAATGGCGAATTTGTGGTGAATCCGAGTATCGCTCAACTCGCGGAGTCTGACCTTGACCTCGTTGTGGCGGGAACCGTGAAGGCGATAATGATGGTTGAGGCGGGGGCGAACTTCGTCACCGAAACCGACATTCTCAGCGCTATGGATGCCGCGCACGAAGTCATTAAAGAGCAGTGCAGTCTTCAACTGGAGCTACAGGCTCTCGCGGGCAAGCCCAAGACCGAAGTCGCGCTCTTTCAGCCCGACAGCGAAATCCTCGCCACCATTCAGTCCGAAATGGGCGAAGAGATTACGGCGAGTATCCAGAATCCCGACAAAGCCGCTCGTGAAAGCGCCCTCGACGACCTGAAAAAAGATATTGTCGCCCGACTGCTAGAGCGATTTGATGGCAGAAAAGCCGCTATCGCCGAAGCCGCCGAGAAATCGATAAAGAAGGCGATACGCTACCTCATCATTGAGAAGCGCGTTCGCCCCGACGGACGCACGCTGGAGCAGGTGCGCCCCATCACCTCCGAAGTGGGCTTGCTTCCCCGCGCTCACGGCTCCGGTCTCTTCACTCGCGGGCAGACGCAGGTTCTCACTGTCGCGACGCTCGGAACGGTAGGAGACGCGCAGGTGGTAGACTCTCTCGAAGAGGACACCGTGAAGCGCTATATGCACTTCTACAACTTCCCGCCCTACTCCGTTGGCGAGGTTCGCCCTCTACGCGGCGCGGGACGACGTGAAATTGGGCACGGCGCTCTTGCAGAACGCGCCCTCATTCCGGTGCTTCCCGCCCTCGACTCCTTCCCCTATACTCTCCTTCTACAGAGCGAAGTTCTGGAAAGCAACGGCTCCACCTCTATGGCTTCCGTCTGCGGCTCTAGCCTCGCGCTAATGGATGCGGGCGTTCCTATCTCTGCGCCCGTCGCGGGAGTAGCGATGGGCTTGATGACCCTCGGAGACAAGTTCGCCGTCCTCACCGATATTCAGGGGATGGAAGACTTCTCTGGCGACATGGACTTCAAGGTCGCCGGAACCACCGAAGGCATCACCGCCATTCAGATGGACACCAAACTTCAGGGCATACCCCGCGAAGTGATGGTGCAGGCTCTGGAGCAGGCGCGTCAGGGGCGACTCCACATTCTGGGCAAACTGAACGAAGCCATTACGGTATCGCGCCCTGAACTGTCACAGTATGCGCCTTCCATCATCACCATTGAGATTAACCCTGAAAGAATCGGCGAACTCATTGGGCCCGGCGGAAAGACCATCAAGCGCATTAGCGCCGAAACGGGAGCGCAGATTGATATTCAGCAGGACGGCAAGGTGTTTGTCGCGGCTGTGAATCAGGAAGCCGGACGCGCCGCTGTTGAGATTATTCAGTCGCTCGTGGGAGAGATTGAACTTGGTAGCGTCTTCAACGGCAAGGTGACTCGCCTTCTCGGTATTGGCGCGTTCGTCGAGTTCGCGCCGGGCAGAGAGGGGCTGGTTCATATCAGCCACCTGCGCGTTCCTACGCCCCGCCGTCCCGATGATGTCGTGTCGGTAGGCGATGAGATAAAGGTCAAGGTATTCGAGGTAGACGGTCAGGGACGTATTAACCTCACCGCTCTGAACCTCGGAAACTCCTTCGCCCCTGAAACCGTAGATATGCCCTCTGCGGCGGAGCGTGGCGGCGGGCGACCTAGCGGTGGCGGCGGACGCGACCGTGACCGCGGCGGAGACCGAGACCGAGGCGGTGATAGAGGCGGTGACCGGGATAGAGACCGCGCCCCGCGCAGTGGACAGGGCGCTCCTCCGCCCCGCGCCGCCGCGCCGCCCGTCGCGCCCGAACCCCCAGAGACGGAAGAGGACGAGGCTCCCAAGTTTCGTTTCCGACCGCGCCGTTAGTTCTAACGCTTAAAACCCGCCTCCGCTCATAGTGAGCGGAGGCGGGTTTTGCTTTTTGGAGAGCAGTGTCAGTAAGGCTTGGAGGTGAACCCACATACTCCAACGCCTTCTTGATAGCCAGGTAGACATCAAGAGGATTCGCCTCCGCCTTTCGCAGAAACGGGCAGTCAAATTTTGTGTTCGGAAACTGCGTCTCTATCTCCTGCTTGCTACGCACGGAGTAGATGATAATCTTCAACTCAGGATACTCTTGTCTCAGTTCCGAATAGAGCGTGGCTCCCTGCCACAGGTCGGCGGCGGGAGCGTTACGCACCGCCTCCCTGCCCGCCTTCAATAAATCCATCAGGGATTGGGCGGGAAACCCGATATCCAGGATAAGCAAGGCGATGGGATTTCTCTCCGCGATGCAACGCTCCAACTCCTCTCGCCCTTCGCTTGCGGTGACCGCCTTCAATACCTCCACTCCGTCATGCGCTAGTATATCCATTAGCGGCTTTATGTCGGAGGGTCTGTCGTCCAAAAAGAGAACTCGTCGTTTCATTATCTATTATCCCCTTTCTCTGGCATGACGGTAAGGGGGGCATTTTTCGGCAGTTTGATGTAGAATCGTAACTCCGCTGTGCCATCTCCTCTTCTGCTTGATGTTTCCGCCCATATCGCTCCTCTGTGTAGCGACACCATTTTACGCGCCAGGGCAAGACCCAGTCCTGTACCGACGATATCCGTGTTACGGACGTTTTCCGCCCGATAACCCTTCTCGAAAATCTTTTTTAACTCATCCGCTTCGATAGGTATCCCTCTATTCGCTACGCAAATCGTAACGGATTCGTTTTCGGTATTATCTACAGAAACCCGAATCACGCTACTCTCCACCGAGTACTTCACCGCGTTATCTATCAGGTTGTAGTAGGCGTGTGCGAAACGCGATTGGTCGAAATAGGCGTAAACCACATCATCACACTCTACAACCTCGATTTTTATGCCTGTATTGCTGGCTGATGGTTGATAGAGAGTGGCGGCGCGCTTTAACAGAGGATAAAGCGGCTGTCTTGATGGCTGAATAACTAGCTTCTCATCGTTCAGGATTGACTTGAGGTGCTTGACATTGTATACGGTCATCGCCATCAGTTCCGTAGTTGCATCCAGCGTCAGGCGAACGCTCTCTATCTGTTCAGGCGGCATTGTCTTATTCAGATAGAGGCTCTGCATACGCAGGGCGTTGAGGTGGGAGCCGAGTTGGTGGGTCAACTCCGCCAGAGCGCCCTCCTTCTCCACCTCGGCGTACTCTAAATCCAGTAGCGCTCCTATCAGTCTGCCAAATATGCGAAAGGTCTCAACATCCTCTTCGGTGAATGCGCCTTCCCTGAAGCTATCGCAGGCGAGAACGCCAAATCGGGTAACACGCCCTGTCAGCGGAACCGTAATACTGGCTATTGATTTCGGGTGAATGGGGTTTGCATTTGTTCCCGCCATCTTCGGATAGTAAACGTCCTCTTGCGTTTTGTAGACCTGCCCTACTAAAGATTTTTCGGTGGCGACTCTTGTCTGTTGCTTCGCCCTCGCTTCCCACTGCCTGTCGCCTCCTCTCACCTCGTATATTTCAAATCGAAGGAACTGCTCTCGTTCATCTTTCAACGCTATCAATCCGATGTCGGCGTTTACTGCCTCCATCGCAAGCTGGACAGCCTTTCTCAATTTGAAGGACTTATCATCGTTCGCCTTTTCGGAAAACAACTTAGATAATTCCGTTAAGGAGTCTATACGACGTTTCTGGCTATACTGCGCGTTCCAGATAGCTGCTAGGTGGTTGGCGAACGCTTCCAGAACACGCTGGTCAAAAATCGTAAATGGGTCGTCGTACTCTTTTGCGTACAGGCGTATCACGCCGATAACTACATCGTGGTTTAGTACGGGAACGCCAATCCAGCCATGCTCTTCGCAATCTCCAAAAACATCGCCAATCTCTTCCGAATAGAGGTGTAGCATCTGTATCTCAGGTCGCGTATTTAGCGCCTTTTTACGCTGGACTCGCAACGCCTTCCCTGACTTTGCGATGCCGCCCGTCATGCCATATCCAATCGTGTAGCTAACTTTCCCATGAGGAGGACTTCCTATTATCCCTGTAGTTCCTCGCAGGTACAGCTGATTTCCACTTCTCTCGAAGATAGAACAACTCTTCCCATTGACCAGTCTTGCTACCTCACGGGCAGTTGCGTCAAGATATTTTGTCGGGTCAATACTGCTTGCTAACTCCGCCGCCTGCGAAATCCGATGAACCTGATGCTGGGTTATCGCTACAGCAAGGCACTCGGAGATATCCGCCAGCATCTCTTCATCAAACCTGGTGAAAGCGGGGGCGTTGTCGAATTGATAAATTGCGATACAAGCCAGAACTTCCTTTCGGTCGCGTGGTTCAATCACGGGCGATGTCATTAACTGGACTGTTTGACCATTCCATTCGCCTATAGTATGGATAAAAGGTGCCTGCTCGGCTACTGTTTTATATATGAGGCTTATCTCAAGTGGAACAACATCCTCCTCTTCCGATGGAAAAAGCGGAGAAGTTCCCCCCTCTCCTGCTGAATAGTTCTCGCCGTAACCAACCCCGCACCTCCATAACGCCCCATTTGGGTATAGCGTGTTCGGCAGGTCATGGAGCATAACCTCAGCGAAGTCCACCCCCTCAATGAGGCGCGGCAAGCGTTCGGCGCAAATGACAGATAGGTCTACTAAGTCCAAATCTTTACTATTCATATCTTCTCGAAACGCTTTTAATGCCTCGTCTCGCGTCTCCCTTTCGCGCCTGTCTCCGTCGTTTAAGGTTTTGGCAAGCAGTTGGGAGGCGGACTGGATAAGCTTAACGTGTTCCGAATCGAAGTACTTAGTCTCTGGAGATTCGAAGTTAATGATAAGCAGACGCTCTTCTTCATTCCAATTTTGCCTGAATGGAAGCGCCAATTCAGAGCGGGTATTGATGCCAACATCTACGTAGTTACGACCATCCACCCACTCATTGGGGTCATTAACATCGCTTATAAGGCTAGGTCGATTATACTTAGCCGTCCATCCGACAACCCCCCTACCAAGTTCTAATTCGTTAAATCCCAATACGTTCGTACCATGTTGGGTAGAGGTATTGCCAGTTTTCCGAGCGAGGAGGCGCATCCGTTTTTGCGCGATGTTAGCGTCCCACATTTCTATAAACCCGCACGGGATATGTTCGTGAAAGCAGTCAATGATGCCTTTTATGCGTTCCGTGTAGTCCTGCTTATGCGACAATACTTCAGTGACACTACACTGTAGTATCACTCTATTCTCTTTTCTCTTATCGTAAAGCGCCTTTTCGATGCAGGCTTCTGTCATATACTTCAAGCCGTTTTTTTGAGCGGAGGTCGGATGAACACTAGAATCTGAAGGCACAAAGACCCATTCGGCGACCTTCTCGTCTTTAACGACTACCTCAATGTTTTCTGTCGACAGCGTGTTTGTAAGCAGAATATCTGCCGTCCACAGATGGAGAACATATTGACCTTTGAGAGCGGCAAAATGGTCTAGGTCGAAGAGATCCCTGCTACAACCTTCCAATGCTTCGCGAATAATGTCCCACTTTCGTTCGTTCATGGTTCTGGCTCCTTTCGTCACGTGTTCAGGTCTGCTGAAAGCCGCCGCTGGTACTCGGCGGAAAACTTCGAGAGAAGTGTTTTTGCGTTCTGCCTCTCCTTTACGTTTGTTATGTCTTTAAGGCACATTCGGAGGGTTTTGATACCCATCAATATCTCGTCGTCTTCTAATTCGTGCGAGTTTTCTGTCTCGGATATTTCAGCGTAGATTACAGGCTCTTCTTGTTGCACGGGGGCATTAGCCGGAGGCGCTTCAAGCCTCATTTTGAGAAGTATCATAAATTCGCATATTTCCGTCGCTATGCGATGCGCCTCCTGTTCATCGTTGGACTGCATCAGGTCTAAGGAGAGTTGCGACACAAGGGCGGGAATACGGTACAACACGTCTTCTCTCTGCCCGGCATTAGAGAACAGTTGATGGAATTTCCAGATTTCGTTCGCCAACACCCAATCGGGTATTTCATAAAAGGGGAGGCATAGGGCGGATAGCAGACCTGATGGGAAGTCAAGACCTTGTTCAATCAATTGGAGCGTACTGTCGCGTGGTTGAAGAGTTCCTTTTTCAAGTCGATACAGTGTCGTCTTGTCAAGAATTTCACCTGTTAAGTCAGCAATCTCTTGAATCAATGCTTCGCGGCTCAATCCAAGGGATTCACGTCGGTCACGAATGACCTTGCCAACCAACAGAGTTGGTAAGCTTTGTATTGATGATTTTTCATACTGGGAGTTGAGTTTTTTCATTCTATAACCTCACCACCTATGCGCCTCGTGGACGTACACGAGAACGAACTAACAGCATCTTGGCTGCGTATAATTAGGTATGGGGGATGGAGTGTGCAATAACCTTCCTTCCCCCATGCGGATTCGTCTTTACTTGCGCCTGTTCAACCACAGCCAAACACAAGTGGAGAGGACTAGGAGGACAACCATGGAGGGTTGTCTAGCTGCTAATTCAAAAATTAGATCAAACCCAAGCCTAATACTTCTGTGTTTCACCTTTTTTCCTTTCTATCTAGGAGATTCCCTGCAAATAGGTTAAGAGTGTCCCTGCGGCCGTCAAACCGCGTTTCTCGTAACACTGCGGGGTGATGATATTATAAGTCCGATTTTTTTCTTTGTCAACAGGCATTCTCAATACTGTGCATACCTAGTGTTCCGAGGGTATGCGATAAAAGTATTAAAAAAAAATTACTCCTGATTTAATCGTGCAGATATATGCATTCAATCCCAATAATAATATGCCTATTGCATTGATTTGCCCTAACTCCTATACTATGAGTAGTTTCACCTCTTTCCAAAGAGTGTCCCAGAAACTCGCTTCCAATAGCCGTCAAACTTGTTGGAAGCAACTTAGAGGGCAGTGATAAATTTTTTTTTGTATTTGTCACTGCTCCCATAAAGTTATACTATCATCAAAAGGGGATATATCATGGAAAATGCACTGATAACTATTGCCGTTCTAACGCTCCTATCTCCTGGCTTATATGTAATATGGCGTGGCTGGCTCATTTACAGGCGGCTCAAAAATTTTCGATATGACGATGTTAAGCCTGCACTCAAGGAGTGGCTGGCGCATAAGAAGCCGTAGTATGCCCAAAGAAACTCCTGAAGAGGAAGCCAATGAGGGTGCTCCCCCGCCTGATTTCTGCGATGATATTTCTGCTGAGTCCTCCCCACCCAACGCTCCTAACGTTTCCGCACCTTCTCCAAAAAGCAACAAAGCCGCCAATATCGCAGGCGGCGTTACTGGCTCGGCAATCGCCCTGCTCGTGTCTTTAGTTCCCAATCAGGTGATACGCCTCTGGCTCAGTCCGCTTATCGCCCCGATTTCCCTCTTTGTTTCATCAAAAGGTTACAGGGCAGTCCGACAGATTATGGTCTGGCAATCTACGGTATTAGGATTAAAATACTGGAGGAAGGGGGTGAGAAACTCGCTTAACGCCCCCCATATTTCAGAAGCAAGAAACGCCGAACTCCAAAAAGACTATGACGATATAAACCGTGCGCTTATGGAAATAACGAGAGAAAACGTCGATACACTTATGGCGCTACTTCGAGACAGCAGTAGTAAGCGATAACCCATGCGCCCAACCCCTGTGACTTCTCCTTCCCTTTTCGCGCTTGCACCGAACTAGGGGTTCGCGCCATCTAAATCTACTCAAGAGAAGACCGCACCGTTAGTTCTAACGCTTAAAACCCGCCTCCACTCACTATGAGCGGAGGCGGGTTTTGCTTTTTGGAGAGCGAAATGGGGCGGAGGTAGTTTCGCGCCTACAGCATAACCGTCATACTTGAGTAGACTGCAGTGAAGACTTCACGGGAGGTGGTGATACCTGCGAGGATTTTCGCCTGCCCGTCTTGAAGCATGGTTCTCATACCAATTTTTTGGATGGCGAACTGGTTGATTTCGCCAAGCGTGGCTTTTCGTGCAATCATCTCGCGCAGTTCAGGGGTAGAGGGGAGTAGCTCGAAAAGCCCGAGACGACCTTTGTAGCCCGTTTTTCGACAGGCTTCACAGCCCATGCCTTTGTAGAACTGGTGTCCTTGCACCTTCTTGGGGTCGATACCCACCTCAATAAGCTCGGCGGCTTCCGGCTGGTAGGCGCGGCGACACTCTGTGCAGATTTTACGGACGAGGCGTTGCGCTAGAATAGACTGTAGAGTCGAGGCGACGAGGTAAGGCTCCGCGCCCATATCCTGCATACGCCCAATGGTCTCGACGGCGTTGTTGGTGTGGAGCGAGGAGAGGACAAGGTGACCTGTCAGACTCGCCTGAATGCCAATACCGAGAGATTCTGGGTCTCGCATCTCTCCCACCAGCATAACGTCGGGGTCTTGGCGCAAGAAGGAGCGCATGACACGCGGGAATGTCATCTTTTCCGTGACCTGCACCTGCGTCACGTGGTCGGTAAACTCATACTCAATAGGGTCTTCTACGGTGACGATGTTGCGCTTCTCTCTGTCCAGTTTATTCAGGGAGGCGTAGAGAGTGGAGGTTTTGCCGCTTCCTGTGGGTCCCGTCACGAGGGCGAGACCGTAGGAAGACTGTACGGACTGCGACCAGCTTTTAAGCACATCTGGCGGCATACCCAACTTTTCGAGTTCGACCTTCGCGCCCATTGGGTCGAGAAGGCGCATGACTATCTTTTCGCCGTTTAGCATGGGAAGCACCGATACGCGGGCGCTGAGTTTGCGAGTGCCGTACTCCATGTCGAGGCGACCATCTTGCGGTTCGCGCCGTTCGTCAATGTGCATACCCGCGGCGAGTTTCAGACGCGCTAGAATATTCGGGGCGATGTCTACGCCCAACATTCCTACATCGTGCATCACGCCGTCAATGCGGTAGCGGACGACGATACGAGTGCGTTCGGGCTGGATATGAATATCGGAGGCTCCTAAGTCGAGAGCCTTACGAAGCACGTAGTCGACGTTTGAGACGGCTTCGGTCAGTTCCCCGCCCATTTCACGGGCGACTCCATCTTGGCGCATAATCAGTTTGAACTGCGCCCCCCCACGAATACCCTGAGCCATGCTTTATTCGCTCCTTACATAAAAGTTTAGTTGTCACTATATTATGACGCGAGTAGAGGGAAATCCTGCTTGAAGGCGACAACAAAATTCTTCTCGCTCTCCCTTCCTTGCGGTAGACCGCGCATAGAGGTCAAATTATGACCCTAAATGCACAAACCTTGAAAACCCCTCGCCAAAGGCGCGGAAGCCGTAACATTTCGCCCCGCGCTGTTTCTCACCTAGTAAGAGTTGACTGGCGCAACCACACATAACCTCGTTTGGAGGATTCCCAATGAACGCTCTCTTCCGTTTTCCATGCCTCGCTTGTATCTTATCTCTGTCTGTTCTTGCAAAGCAAGCGCAAGCGGCTCCCCGTGGCGAGGAGTCTGCGGCGGCGCAGACGTTCTACGTCTCTCCGCAAGGCGACGATACGTGGACAGGCAGACGCGCTACGCCGAACCGCGCCCGTAAAGAGGGACCCTTCGCTACGTTGGAACGCGCCCGCGACGCGATACGCGCCCTCAAGAGAGCGGGTAAAACGCCTACGGGCGGCGTAACCGTGGCTCTGCGCGGCGGAACCTATTTTCGCGCCCGTGCGTTCACTCTGAACGCGGAGGATAGCGGCTCTGCGGGAGCGCCCATTGTCTATCGCCCCTACAAAAATGAGGAGGTTCGCCTTGTTGGAGGCAAGGAGATTCGTGGTTGGAAGCCTGTGAGCGACCCCGATATCCTTTCGCGGCTGAACGAATCTGTTCGCGGTAAAATTATGGAGATAGACTTGAAAGCGTTCGGCGTAACAGATTTCGGCAGAATCACCAACGGCGGACACGGGCGCACAGCGCAACCAGAGGTTATGAGCCTGCTCTTTAACGATTTAGCGTTGCCGATAGCGCGGTATCCCAACGAGGGCTGGGCTAAGGTCGGAGACACTCCGGCAGGGCGGAACGGAGACCGCTTCACCTTTGAAGGAGACCGCCCCGCTCACTGGAAAAGCCTTGAGGATGTGTGGCTCTACGGCTACTGGACTTACGACTGGGCGGACTCTTTTGAGCAAATCGTCGCGATTGACACAGAGCGCCACGCCTTTGTCACCGCTCCGCCGCTCCCGACTTATGGCTATACGAAAGGTCATCGCTACTTCGCGCTCAACGTTTTGGAGGAGCTAGACGCGCCCGGAGAGTGGTATATCAACCGTAGCGCGGGTAGGCTCTACCTCTATCCGCCTACGCCGCTCGACACTGCGAGGACGGTGGTCACGACACTACAGGAGCCGCTTATTACGCTCAATAACGCCGCGTATATCACTGTGCAGGGAGTGACCCTCGAAGCGACGCGAGGCGACGCGGCGACAGTGGATGGGGGGAGCCATGACCTGATTGCAGGGTGCGTGATTCGTAATGCCAACCGTTACGGAATCGTCTTCAATGGAGGGACGGAGAACGGGGCGCAGAGTTGCGACCTCTACGCTTTAGGGCTAGGGGGCATTATCCTGAATGGAGGAGACCGCGCCACGCTAACGCCCGGCAAGCTCTACGCCATCAATAACCACATCCATCACTTCAGTACGTGGTTTCGCACCTACCGCCCTGCGGTCTCGCTTGGCGGGGTAGGGAATATTGTGGCGCACAACCGCATTCACGATGCGCCTCACAGCGCTATTCAGGGCGGAGGCAACGAACACCTCATTGAGTTCAACGAAATCTACAAGGTCTGTTTGGAGACTGGGGATGCGGGCGCATTCTATATGGGGCGCGACTTTACACAGCGCGGCAACCTCATTCGCTACAACTACTTTCATCATCTACGGGCGGGAAGCATTGCGGGAGAAGAGGGTTTCACGGAGGTTATGGCGGTCTATCTTGACGACTGCTTGAGCGGCGAAACGATATTTGGAAATGTCTTCTATAAGGCGGGGCGCGCCGCGATGATAGGCGGAGGGCGCGACAACACTATCGAAAATAACATCTTCGTAGACTGCGCCCCCGCGATTCATGTAGACGCACGCGGCAAGGGATGGGCGAGCTTCTGGTTCAATGGGAAAGACCCTACGATAATGGAGGGGCTGAAAGCGGTTAAGCATACACAACCGCCCTATAGCGCCCGATATCCGCAACTCGCTCATGTTCTTGATGACGACCCCGCTATGCCGAAAGGCAACCGCATTACGCGAAATATCGCTGTCGGAGGACGCTGGCTCGACCTCTACGACCAACTTACTGATAAGACCGTCCTTTTCCTCGACAATTTTACGCAGGGCGACCCGCTCTTCGTCGCGCCAGAGAGAGAGGATTTCCGCTTGAAACCGGACTCGCCTGTCTGGAAACTCGGCTTTCAGCGTATCCCCATCGAAAAAATCGGACTGGTGAAAGACGCTTATCGCAAAACGCTTCCCCTACGCTGAGGGTAAGAGTTCACTCTTTTGGGAATTAACCGCGAAAAGGCGCGAAAAAGATGCACAAAGCCCCAAACTTGGAACGCTTCGCACAGGCTTCCCAATCTCAAACGACAAAAACTCCTCTCCTATCCTAGTAAAGCGTTCAAAAGAACAGATACGCTCGTAGGCAGGTCTTTCTCCCGAATCGGGAGAAGGATGTCCGCAGATACTGTGTTGTCAAGGGCGCGACGAAATAAAATTCGGGTCAAACGGAATCCTGTTTTTGAGGATGC
>CAIJLM010000524.1 GCA_903821495.1 uncultured Chthonomonas sp.
ATCTCAAACCACAAGAACTTCTCTCCTTCGCGAAGGAGAGAAGTTCTTGTGGTTTGAGATTGGAAAGCCTGTGCGTGTTGTTCCAAGCGAGGGGCTTGTGTGTATTTTTTCGCGATTTTCGCGTATTTCGTGGTTAATTCCCATAACCCTGAACTCTTACCAGAGTTGGATAGAACCGACGAAGGGAACATTTGAGTGGGGCAAACTTCTTGGAATGTGGTAGGTGCAAGGCGCGTGATGGACGACTGCGCCGCGATACTCCTTTAACAGGTACCTGGATACGATAGAACGGATTCTTTGATATGCCCCCGCCTTCCCAAATTCTCAGAAAACTCTCATGCTCCTCTTAACACCCTCTCATACTTTGCGCTGTATACTAATATCAGTCAGGTCAATTGGGGGTAACCCGCTCTGAACTGAAGAAAAAGGAGTACAGATGCAAACAAAACTCTACGCCACGCTTACAACGGGACTTCTCCTCGCGGGAACCATGAGCCTGTTCACGGCTTATGCAGGTCAAAAGAAGAGCGTAACGCCCGCACCTCAGTGCAAAATATCTCCGGTAGAAGCCATCAAAATCGCGAAGGGCAGAGTCGCGGGGCGCGTTCTGCAAGCCAACTTCGAGTTCGACGAAGGCAAGTGGGTCTATGGCGTGATGATTGTATCGGGCAAGACCATCAAAGAGGTCGAGATTGACCCCATGACAGGCAAAGTGGGCGATGTAGAGACGGTAACGCCCGACGGCGAAGCGAAAGAGATGCGCGACGCGCTGACGAAAGCGATTGGCGGCAAAGTCGCCACAAAAACGGGGGCGAAGGAAAAAGAGGATAAGGACTAGCGGGCAGGTAAAGGAAGCGCAATGAACCTCCTTATTGTGGAAGACGATAGAAGTCTGGCAAGCCTCCTCCAACAGGCGGTTTTAGAAGATGGATATACGGCGCAGGTAGAACACGATGGCGCAGTGGCGCTCGAAAGAGCGAAAGATGCCGAGTTCGACCTGATTTTGCTGGATGTAATGTTACCGGGTCTTGATGGTTTGGAGATATGCCGTCGCCTACGCGCCTTCTCCGTTCCCACGCCGATTCTGATGATAACAGCGAGAGACACCTTAGACAACAAGGTGGACGGTCTCGACGCGGGAGCGGACGACTATATCGTTAAGCCCGTCGCGATTCGGGAGTTACTGGCGCGTATTCGGGCGCTACTGCGGCGCGGGGTCTCGCCCCCAACTCTTCTAAGCGTCGCCGATTTAACCCTTGACCCCGCCACACGGCGCGTCATTCGCGGAGGCAAGGAGATAGCCCTCTCCGCAACTGAACACGCGCTACTAGAGTGCTTAATGCGTAATGCAGGGCGCGTCGTGACCCGCATGAGAATACTAGAACAGGTCTGGCAGTACGACTTCGGGGGGCACGACAACGTGCTGGATGTCTATATCGGCTATCTGCGCGGCAAGATAGACCGCAACCACTCTCCTGCGCTTATCCGAACCGTGCGCGGAGTGGGCTTCTGCTTGGAAGCGCCCCATGAGACCTAAATCGTTGCGCTCCCGCATGACGGCGACCTTCGCCCTTTCGTTCGCCGCGCTAATAGCCCTCTTTAGCGCTCTCCTACTCTGGTCGGCGCGAATCTCCGCGCAACGCAACGCAGATACCCTTCTGCTCAATGCGGCGAACAACCTCCGTAGCGAATACGAAGAGGCGCAGAAGGGCGGGTTCGCGCTGAACTGGTCGAATGAGATGGAGGAGATTGGGCAGGCGAATCTCGCCCTCCTAGTCGTGGACGAGCAGGGAGTCGCGCTACACAAAACGCCCGGACGAGTCCCGCCTCTGCCTGCCGCCGCCTCCTATGAGTGGCGCGTCAAAACCGTCTCGTTGGCGGACGGCATGGCGATTATCGGCTTTCACTGGGAGAAGACAGAGCAGGCGTTAGTACGGCAGGCGTTTCAGCTGACCGCCCTCAGCCTACTGATGCTCTTCGTGACGACGTTGGGAGCGTGGAGCCTTGTAGGAAGGACGCTATCCCCTATCTACAGGCTCTCCGTTCAGGCGGAGTCCGCCTCCGCCGATAACTTGAACATTCGCCTAAACTCTCCTTCGCAAGACGCAGAGATAACGCACCTTGTAGAGACATTGAACGCGCTCATGGGGCGGCTTTCAGGAGCGATTTCGGCGCGGGAACGATTCTACGCGGCGGCTTCCCATGAACTCCGAACCCCCTTACAGACGCTCAATGGTTCGCTGGAACTGGCGCTCATGCGTCCGAGGGAAGCCGAAGAGTACCGCAAAGCGTTAGAGAACGCCTACACGCAGAGCGAACGGCTGACGGCGCTTGTTCAGGCGCTACTCCTCTTGAACCAGTTGGAGACGCGCTCGGTTCAGAAAAAGGAGAGCGTATCCCTTAACGAAACCTGTGAACGCTGGTTGGCGGAGTTGTCGGGGCTTGCCATGTCCCGCCAACTTAATGTGACAACAGAGTTTCCAGAAAGCGTTACGATAGAGGCGATACCCACTCACGCGGATATTCTGGTTCGCAATCTTATAGAAAACTCGCTCAAGTACGCTACCGCAGGGAGCGACATTCGTCTAACCCTATGTGTAGAGCGAAACGTAGCCATTTTAACCCTCTTCAATGAGTGCGTATCTCTGCGAGACTGGAGCGAAGAGAGGCTTTTTGAACCGTTCTATCGCCCCGACTCATCCCGCAACTCGGATACGGGCGGCAACGGCTTGGGGTTGGCGATATGCAAAGCCATCGCTACCGCCAACGGCTGGACAGTTCATCTTAAACAAGAGTCGAATGGAGTCTTGGCGGAGGTCGTCGTGAAACGCTGATCGCGTTCATAATAGCGACCTCTCACGAAAGGACATTGGCATAATGAGACACAAAATTAGCCTTTTTCTAGGGCTTGGGGCGTTACTCTTAAGCCCTTCCGCGCTACTAGCGCAGAGACCAACGTACCACCAGACCGCGAAAATCGCCATCGGCGGCGAGGGCTTTTGGGACTACCTTACGGTAGATAGCGCGGCGCATCGCCTCTACGTCACGCGGGGTACACACGTTGTGGTGATAGACACTCTGACGAACGCTGTCGTGGGCGATATTCCGAACACGCCGGGCGTGCATGGCGTAGCCATCGCTCCAAAGCTCAATAGAGGCTTCACGAGTAATGGGCGCGAAAATACAGTGACGGTGTTCGACCTGAAAACACTCAAGGAACTCCAACGAATTCCCGTCGGTAAAAACCCCGACGCTATTCTCTACGACTCCGCTACAAAACGCCTCTTTACGTTTAACGGAAGCAGTAAAGATGTCACCGCCCTAGACGCAGGTTCGGGTAGAGTATTGGGGACGATACCCGTTGGAGGAAAGCCAGAGTTCTGCGCCACCGACGAAAAAGGAACGGTCTTCGCGAATATTGAAGACACAAGCGAGATTGTCGCCATAGACGCAAACGCCTTAACCGTCGAAACCCGCTGGTCTATCAAGCCCGGCGAAGAGCCGACAGGACTCGCGTTCGATAGGGCGCATCGCCAACTCTTCGCGGTCTGTGGCAACGAGAAGATGGTTGTTGTAGACGCGGATAGCGGTAAAATTCTCGCTACCCCCGCTATTGGGAAAGGAGCGGACGCTTGCGTGTTCGACTCCAAACTGCATATCGCGATAAGTTCCAACGGACGCGATGGAACGCTGACGATTGTAGACACGAAAGCCGGATTTAAGCCAATCGCCACGATACCGACACAGATAGGGGCGAGAACGATGATACTAGACCCCAAAACGCACAAAATCTACCTCATTACAGCGAACTTTAAGCCCTCAACGGGCGGAGGTCGCCCCTCTATGGAGCCGAACTCTGCGGTGATTTTGGTATATAGCCCGTAATCTATAGCGGGCGTACGGAGCCTTCCTCCAACGCCCGCACAGAATCCTTTCCGATAGGAGGGCGTTCCATGCTCCTCCGCCCCCGAATTGCCCCAATCTACTACAAAGCCATGTGAGGAGAATGCTAATGCGGCGTATTCTATCGACACTGTTTATTTTGACGCTCCTGTTGTTTCAAAGATTGCCGATTCAGGCGCAATGGAAACGCCAAAACTCAGGAACTGATGCCGATTTTCGTGGCATGAGCGCTGTTTCGGCGCGTGTGGCTTGGGTCAGCGGAAGCAAGGGAACTGTGCTTCGCACTCTGAATGGCGGGGCGAGTTGGGAGAAGGTCGGTGTACCGGAAGCCGAATCACTGGACTTTCGCGACATTCAGGCGTTTAATGCGAATGTGGCTTATGTCATGAGCGCCGGACCGGGGGCGCTTTCGCGAATATACAAGACAACCGATGGCGGCAAGAGTTGGCGCATCCAGTTCCGTAACGCCAACGCAAAAGCCTTTTACGACGGCTTCGCCTTTTGGGATAGCGCGAACGGAATAGCGATGAGCGATTCGATAGGCGGCGTTTTTCCTCTGCTCGTCACGGGCGACGGCGAAGCGTGGAATCTGCTAAATTCTAAGCGCATTCCGCCCGCTCTCCCCAATGAGGGCGGCTTCGCCGCTAGCGGAACCAATATCTCTGTGAATGGGAAAAACGATGTCTGGTTCGCCACCGGCGGCGTGAAGGCGCGAGTTTTTCGCTCCGCCGATAGAGGAAAGAGCTGGAACGTTGTAGACTCGCCGCTTCTCGGAGGTCCCCCGCGAGGCGTCTTCTCAATCGCTTTCCAGAACAGGCGGAACGGAGTAATTGTCGGCGGAGACTACGAGAAGCCAACCCGAAGCGATAAGACCGCCGCCTACTCGCGAGATGGCGGCAAGACATGGAGACTCTCTGCGAAAATGCCGAGCGGTTTTCGCTCCGCAGTGGCGTATCTACCCGGCGCTTCCTCGGTTTGGGTCGCAGTTGGAACCAATGGCTCCGACTTCTCGCGTGATGGCGGGGAGACATGGCGCTCACTTGATACAGGAAACTACAACGCCTTGAGTTTCTACGATTCTAGCGTGGGGTGGGCTGTCGGTCCTCATGGCGTGATAAGTCGCTTTGTAGGGCTTCCAAAAGAGGTAAGACCTTGAAAACCCCGCAGATTGGCAATAAAGCGCAATCGCTTCCCGCCCTAGTTCCCCCTCGCCCAGAATTGGGAGAAGAGACGGGGGCGAGGACTTTTCCGCAGGTTGACCGCTCATAATGAGGAGTGACCGCTTTTGAGAATTTCGCTCTATCGAATAGGCGTTATCGCCCCGCTGTTGCTACTACAGGCGATAGCGAACGCACAGATGCCGCGCCCCCTCTCCCTCGCCGAAGCCCTGAGCCTCGCGCAGAGGCACAGCCCGCTCTCGAAGGCGGCGGCGGCGAAAGTGGAGGGCGCAAGCGCGGCGATACAGGGCGCGAAGGCGCTGCCAAACCCTGTCTTCACCTTCGCGCAACCCTTCGGGCGCAATACGGGCGGGCTAGACGAAGCCTACCTCGTCGCGCAGACGTTAGAACTCGGAGACAAGCGCCGCCACCGTCAGCGCATTACCCGCGCCGATTTCGAGGCGACAAAAGCGGAGGCTGTCGGCACGGCTATCGACCTTGTTTTCACAGTGCAGTCCGCCTATTTTGACGCGCTACGCGCCGACTCTGAACGACAACTCTCCGCCGAATCGTTAGCGAAAGCGCAAGCCTTCGCCAAAGCTGCAGACGCTCAGTTTAAGGCGGGGGACGCGGCGCGTAGCGCGGTCGTTCGCAGTCAGATAGAGCTGAACAGGGCGGAGCAGGAAAACACCGCCGCAGAAACCGATAGCGAAAACAGTTACGCCGCCCTCAAAAGTCTGCTCGGAATTATTACCGACGAAAAGATTACGCTCTCCGAGCCGCTAACCTACGCGCCCGCCGTCTACGCCCTCCCTGCGCTTCTCGTGCAAGCCAAAAAGAGTCGCCCCGACCTCCGCGCCGCCCGTAAAGTTCGCGAGTCGAAGGAGGCGGAACTGCACGGAGTTCGCGCTCAATCTCAGCCCGACCTGCTATTAGAGTACCGACACTCCACCGTAGACCCCACCACCGGAGGCGACTCGGTTCGCATAGGCGTAACCCTGCCGCTCTTCGATTTCGGAAAGATACGCGCCGACATAAACGGCGCGAAAGCCGCTCTGAAGGAGCAAGAGGCGAACCTTCAAGAGACGGAACGCGCCGCGAACCTAGAGGTAGAAACCGCCTTTCGAAACTGGACGCAAGCGAAAAACGCGGTCAACTCATTCCGAACGGGGCGATTGACCCGCTCGATAGAGTTGCTAGACATGGCGCAAATAGGCTACGAAAAGGGCGCAAACTCCTACCTCGAACTGCTAGACGCGCAACACATATACCGAGCCGAAAAGAGAGACTACATTCGCGCCCTTGCCAACTACAACCTTGCCAAAGCCTCGCTTCAGAGGGCGGTAGGAGGAGACCTTCCTTGACATATCTGCACTCTTTTTCGTGTATTTCGCGACTCCTATCTCAAAAAGGAGTGTTGGTTCTAACCCTAATTGTAGCGCTTGCCGGTTGCAAAAAACCTCCCGCCCCAGAAGAGGCGAAAGCCGAAGCGCATCCCGTCAGCGTAGAGACCGCGCTCGCCTCCGTTCATGCGATAGACACAACGATAACCGCGTGGGGAACTCTTACCGCGGAGCAGGGCGCAAGCGTTCGTATCGCCCCATCCACAACGGGACGACTGACGCAGGTGCTAGTTCGCGAAGGCGATAAGGTTCAGAAAGGGCAGATTGTCGCCACGCTAGATAACCTCCCGCAACAGCGCCAAACACAAAGCGCCGCCGCCGCCCTCTCGGTTTCGGAGGCGCAAGCCGAGCAGGCGGAACTCGCCGTAAAAGCCCTCGCCACCGACCAAAACAGCAGTGTCCAACTGGCGCGACTCACGCTGACTGCGGCGCAAGCCGAGCGCGACCTCTACCTTCAACAGACGGAAACTCTTCTGAAATCCACGCAGACAGACTACGAAAAAACGAAAGCCGGAGCGCGTCCGCAAGAGATAGCGCAAGGAGTTCAGGCGGTAGCCCAAGCCAGCGCAACCCATGACCGCGCCGTAACGGAGGAGGAGCGCGTGAAGTCTCTCTTTGAGAAGGGAATCGCGCCCAAGCGTCAACTAGAGGATGCGCGAACCGCCAAAGCGGTTGCGAACGCCGCCCTAGAGACCTCAAAACAGCAGTTGAGTCTACTACGCGCCGGAGCGAGAAAAGAAGACCTCCGCTTGGCGGAACTGCGCGTACAGCAGGCGAAAGAGACCCTAGAGCAAGCCCGTTCCAGCGGAGAGGCGAAAGTCGCGCAGGCGCACGCCGCTCTCCAACAAGCCGAGCGGAGCGTCTTACAGGTAGATGCGAAGCGCAAAGAGGCGCAAGCCATGCAACGCGCTACGCTACAGAAACGCGCCGACCTCGCCGCCGCGCAAGAGACCACGCGCTACGCCGAACTACGCTCTCCCATCAGCGGTATCGTGACGCGACGCGCCCTGAATCCGGGAGACATGGCAGACCCTACTCTCTCCATCGTAGAGATTAGCGACTCCCGCGCCCTGAACCTCATGGCGAACCTATCCGCGCAGGACGGCGTGAGGGTGACTTCTGGTATGGCGGTTAAGGTCACGCTTACAGATATTCCCGCTCAGGAGTTCGAGGGGCAGACCTTGAGCGTCGGGCAGATAGACCCTCAAACGAACCTGCTCTCTGTACGAATCGCCGTCTCGAATCCGAAGGGAACACTCAAGGCAGGGGGCTTCGCATCGGCTTCGATTATACTGCGCTCCAACCCCCGCGCTATCGTCGCGCCAAAGCAAGCGATACTTACCCGTGAAGGCAAGACGGTTCTGTTTGTGGTGGGCGGGGATGGGGTGGCGCATCAGAGAGAGGTGATGGTAGGGGCGGAACAAGACGGCTTAGTTGAGATAGTAAAAGGGATAGCGAGTGGCGAAAAGGTGGTGCGACTCGGAAACTACGAACTGACCGATGGCGCGAAAGTGGAAGAGGCGAAGCCCGACAAGGGAGGGGTGAAAGAGTGAGCCTAAGCCAATTTACCACTCGCTACCTCAAGCCTATCCTTTTCGTGACGCTGGTTTTGTGCGCGGTTGGGGCGAGCCTGTTGGGCGCGTTCCCCGTCTCTATCCTTCCTGACGTGACCTTTCCGCGCCTCGTGGTGATTGCCGAAGCGGGAGACCGCCCCATTCGCATGGTCGAAACCACTATCTCCCGCCCCCTCGAAGAGGCGATTGCGACGGTTCCCGGCATACAGCGAATCCACTCCAAAATACAGCGCGGCGCGACGGAAATATCGGTGAACCTAAAGTGGGGAACCGATATGCAGTTGGCGCAACAGCTGGTAAACACAAAGGTAAATGAGGTTCGCGCCTCCCTTCCGCCAGAGACGCGCATTACGGTAGAGCGCATGAACCCGACGGTATTCCCGGTGTTAGGGCTATCCGTAAAATCGAAACGCCTCTCTCAAGAGGAGGTGTGGAGCCTTGCGAACTACACGCTTCGTCCGCGCTTGAGTCGTGTGCCGGGCGTAGCGCGGGTAGTGGTGCAGGGCGGGCGCATCCCTGAAATCGCCGTTGAAGTGAACCCGCAACGCCTCGCCGCGTTCAAACTCTCGCTCTTAGATGTCGAACAGGCGCTAGCGCAGAGGAATGTTATTCGCTCAGTAGGACGCATAGACCATCAGTTTCAACAGTATCAGGCGCTAGTTTCGGGCGAGACAACTGACATAGAGTCGCTAAAGAAAATCGTGGCGACGCAACGCAACGGGGTACCTATCTTCCTCGAACAGATAGCGGATATTCACCCCTCTGTACAGGATAGAACGACCATTGTGACGGCGGACGGCGCGGAGTCGGTTCTACTCAACATTGTGCGGCAGTCGGATGCGAACTCGGTTTCCGTGGTGTCGGGAATCAAGGAAGAGGTCGCCGCGCTGAAAGCCTCTCTGCCGCCCGAAACCGAGGTGAGCGTATTCTATAATCAGGCGGTTCTCATCGGAGAGGCGATTAGTAGCGTTCGCGATGCGGTATTCATCGGGGCGGTTCTCGCGGTAGTCGTGCTACTCCTGTTTTTGGGCAACCTACGGGCTACGCTCGTGACCGCCGCAATCATCCCCTCCACCGTCCTCATCACGTTCCTGCTGATGCGCCTTGCGGGGATGACCCTCAACCTAATGACGCTCGGCGCGTTGGCGGTGGGCATAGGCTTGGTGATAGACGACGCGATTGTGGTCGTCGAAAACGTTTTTCGACACCTTGCAAAGGGCGAATCCGCGTCCGAAGCGGTCAGGTTAGCCTCCGCCGAGATAATGGCTCCTATGGTCTCTTCCACGCTGACAACGGTGGTCGTATTCCTTCCGCTTATGCTGACGGCGGGGGTGGCGGGTGCGTTCTTCACCGCCCTCGCGCTCACGCTGACCATCTCGGTTATGGTATCGTTGGGGCTGGCTCTCTTCGTCAGTCCGAGCCTCTGCGTGGCATTTCTGCGGGTTCGCGAAGGCGCTCCTGAGCATGGGCGGCTCTTTGCACGGGTACTGAAGTTCTACGAAAAACTCCTGCATTTCGGGGTGCGGCATCGCTGGATTCTCCCCGTTAGCGTTCTCGCCATTGTCGGCGCAACGGTCTTTTTCGCCTCCAAACTCGGAACGGGCTTCATGCCTACAATGGACGAAGGCGCGTTTATTCTGGACTACTGGACTCCCCCGGGAACCTCCCTTGCAGAGAGCGATAGGCTGTTGAAGCGTATAGAAGCCGTTTTACAAGAGACCCCAGAGGTGGGCGCGTTTTCGCGTCGCACAGGAACAGAACTCGGTTTCGCTATTACGGAACCGAATCGCGGGGACTTCTCTGTGATACTAAAATCGCAACGTAAGCGAACGATTGACGCAATAATGGACGATGTTCGTGACAGAGTGAAGGATGTCGCCCCCGGCGTAGATGTGGATTTCGTACAAGTTTTGCAGGATTTGATAGGCGACTTAGCGGGAGCCCCTGCCCCTATCGAGATAAAACTGTTTGGGGAGAACCCGGAAGTTCTACAAACTCTTGCGAGAGAAATCGGCGCGAAACTAGAGAAAGTAGCGGGCGTTACGGATATGAAGACGGGAGTTATTGAGACGGGACCTGAACTGACCGCGAAGATAGACCCTGTTCGCGCCGGACGCGCCGGACTCACGCCCGACCAGATAGCCCAACAGACGAACGCCGCGCTGTTCGGGGATGTTCCCACCTTTTTGCTACAGGGCGAGAGGCAGGTGGGCGTGCGAGTGCGGTTTCCAGAGGCGTTTCGGCAGGATAAGGCGCAGATGTCGCTGATTCCCATCCGTTCGCCAAACGGCTTCGCCCTGCCCCTCTCCGCGCTAGGAACCATTGAGACCGTTGCAGGGTCTGCGGAGTTGAACCGCGAGAATCAGCGGCGCATGATTTCGGTGGAGGGGCGACTCACAAATCGCGACTTAGGAAGCGTGATGCGCGACGTTCAGGGGCTGATGCTTTCCCAAAAACTGCCGCCCGGCGTTACGTTCCAGTTAGGCGGGCAGTTCCAGAGCCAGAACGAGTCGTTCCAGAATCTCCTGCTAGTGCTTGCCTCCGCTATTCTGTTGGTCTACGGCGTGATGCTGTTCCAGTTCCGCTCGTTCACCGCGCCGACGGTCATTCTGCTTGTCATGCCGCTCTCGTTGTTCGGAGTGACACTGGGGCTAACCGTAACGAAAACGCCCTTTAATGTATCTTCATTTATGGGCGCTATAATGCTTGTGGGTATCGTGGTGAAGAACGGAATTCTGCTTCTTGACCACGCTCAGAAGGCGGAAGAGCGGGGTGTCCCGCTACTGCAAGCGGCGCTTCATGCGGGGGAGGCGCGTCTACGCCCTATCCTAATGACGACGCTCACGGCGATACTTGGGTTGGTTCCGTTGGCGTTGGGGCTGGGGGCGGGCGCGGAGATGCAGAAGCCGCTTGCGGTCGCAGTTATCGGCGGGCTGACCTTCTCCACCGCGTTTACTCTGCTGTTCGCGCCTCTGATGTATGTGGCGTTTAGAAGGCGGCAGTTGTAAAGGGTTGTGGTTTTCAAATTGAACACCTATTCCTGCCTAAGTCCCCAGACTGTGTAGCAATAGAGAAGCCCTGCGGCTTAGATC
>CAIJLM010000525.1 GCA_903821495.1 uncultured Chthonomonas sp.
GATTCCCGCTTGGCACGTCGAGTTTCCGGTTATCGTAAACGGAGTGTTTTTCGCGTTATAGATACGCACCCCTTTTGTGCAGTCTGAGGACATTTGGACGGAGCAACTCCCTCCCGCTATCTTAATCGTGCCAGAGCTTCTTGCGGGCCCGCACCAAATAGTGATAGGACCTTGCGAGTTGTCGAAAGTGACTTGAGAGTTTCCCACGCAACTCAAACTGGTCAGGTAGTAGTGCGCCCCTCCCGCCTTGCCCGTAAAGGTTAGACTACCGTTACCGCTCAAAGAGACGGTGTTTCCTACAATACCGCAACGGTTGTTGTCGTTATGCGTAGCGAGCCATGTGAGACCGCCGCTAGGAAACTGCGCGTTTGCAAGGGTATCTACCGGCTGAAAGGTGCAGGCTTGAGCGTTTGTCTTTTTGACGCAGTTGGAGCCGCCTCCATTGCAGGATGCGCTGGGCCCATTTAAGTAGACCGTCCCATTTATAGAGTTGTTTCCATGCGCATCAAGGGGTTGATTTACCCCGATATAGCCTCCGCTACAGGTGGGAGAGCCGCTTACATCAGACTGCCTTGAGCTGTCGTGTCCATAAAGCACATAGTTTCCGCAACCCGACCCCGTAGTTCCATGCCCCGGGCAAGTTCCAGAGGGCGTAACGCCTCCCGTCGTGCCGCCAGAGGCGGAGGGGGTAGCGCCCGGAAGGACGCTTCCCGCAGGGATAGCGCCCGGCAATCGGGGCGTAGTAGACCCGGGTAGCTGCGAGGTAGTGGATATTTGGCGTATGACCCCGTTGCTGATTCCTCGCGCCACTATCACCACGCTACTGCTTCCCGTCGTCCAAGGGGTTGTCCCGTCTGCATTCATGCAGTAGACCTGAAACGAGCCAGCGCCGAGCGTATAGGTCGTTCCGTAAGGGAGGTTCGCCGTTTTTTGGTCGGCATTAGCGGGAGTCGCCGTAATTTTCTGGAGTTCGTAGTTAATGCCTCCCTCCGCCTGATAGAGCGCGGCGACATAGTTCGACTCTACGGTAGCCTTGCTAAAGTGGGAGACGGAGACCCGCGCAATACCTGCCAAAGTCAGCGAGATAATGGCGCAGAACACAACGGCGTTTATCATCGCCCCGCCCCGATGTCCTCTAACCTTGATTTTCACCACACTTTTCCTACGATTATCTGTGTACATGAACATACCCTCTTCCCATTCTATCTACTACCGCGCGTCTTCGCCCGGCTCGAAAGTCCCATGCCCGGCATAACTGCAACTCACCTTGAAGGTCGAACTATCCCCGCTGTGCCCGGCGCTCAAAGAGTAGACTCCCCCCGCCGAACATACCGGGATATTTTGAAAATCGGTAAGAGAGGCGGCGGTCACGCCGCCCGCAATAAGAGAGCCATAGTTGGTAGCGTTGGCGCGGACTCTTGCCGACTGTACGGCGTTCCCTATCGTCTGTAGATTGGAGCGGCAAGATTTCCTCTGAGAATCGGCGACGGCTTGTAGAGAGAGCGGGGTTGAAATCGCCATTAAGATAGAGAGGATAAGCATGACGACCAGCAGTTCGATAAGGGTAAAGCCTGTCTGTCTATATTTTGACTGTGGATACGCTCTTTTCATCTTTTGCACTCTCTCTTCGCTCTACTGAATTTCATAATACAGAAGGCTCCCTCCCTGCGCCATACGGAACGGAGAGAGAGCCAGTGGAGGCGCTAAGAGAGCGAGTTAGTTGCTATCTACGCCGGGTTCAAAGGTTCCGTGTCCTGCCGCGGAGCAGGCGACCTTGTAGGTGGTAGCCGAGGCGCTCGTACCGTTTGCAAGGGTGTAGGCTCCGCCGGTGGGGCAGATTGGCACGGCTTGCAGGTCGGCAAGGCTGGTAGTGGTAACGCCGGCGGCGATAAGGGTCGAGTAGTCGTTAGCATTCGCTTTGACGCGAGCGGACTGAACGGCGTTAGAGATAGTCTGCATATTGGCGCGGCAGACCTTCTTCTGAGAGTCGGTGACGGCTCCGAGATAGAGGGGGGTGGCGACAGCCATCAACACCGAAAGTATTAGAACGACAACCAAAAGTTCAATCAGCGTGAAGCCCTTCTTGGAAGAGCGTAGGGTAGTGGTGCGGTTCATCTGGTTTTCTCCATCTGTAGGTTAGGTTTTGTACACACGTTAAAGAGAGTTGGGGCGAACTCATCGCGGGATCGCCCTATTCAAAACAGGTTGGCGTATTAGTTGCTGTCTACGCCGGGTTCAAAGGTTCCGTGTCCGGAAGCGGTGCAGGAGACCTTGAAAGTGGTAGCCGAGGCGCTCGTACCGTTTGCAAGTCCGTAAGCGCCGCCGGTGGGACACTTGGGCAGGGCTTGTAGGTCGGCGAGACTAGCGACCGTAACGCCGGCGGCGATAAGGGTCGAGTAGTCGTTGGCGTTCGCTTTGACGCGAGCGGACTGAACCGCGTTGGCGATAGTCTGCATATTGGCGCGGCAGACCTTCTTCTGAGAGTCGGTGACGGCTCCGAGATAGAGGGGCGTAGCGACAGCCATCAACACAGAGAGTATCAAAACGACAACCAAAAGTTCAATCAGCGTAAAACCATTTTTGCCATTTCGGCGGCGGATATTAGATGTGGGAGTCACTGTACTGTTTTCCTTTTATATTTTTGTTTGGCTTCGTTTTGAAGCGGATTTGAAATCTGTTTTTGAAAGAGAGCGCGGGCTTACACTGGTTCCCGCATTTCGTCAGCCTCTCTCCAGTGGTGAGAGGCGGGGGCTAGGCTACGATGACTAGCCCCGATGACAACGCTACGAATTCGTTAGTTGCTGTCTACGCCGGGTTCAAAGGTTCCGTGACCGGCGGCGGTGCAGGAGACCTTGAAAGTGGTAGCCGAGGCGCTAGAGCCGTTCGCAAGTCCGTAAGCGCCGCCGGTAGGACACTTGGGCAGGGCTTGCAGGTCGGCGAGACTGACGACAGTAACGCCGGCGGCGATAAGGGTCGAGTAGTCGTTAGCGTTCGCTTTGACGCGAGCGGACTGAACCGCGTTGGCGATAGTCTGCATATTGGCGCGGCAGACCTTCTTCTGGGAGTCGGTGACGGCTCCGAGATAGAGGGGCGTAGCGACAGCCATCAACACCGAGAGTATCAAAACGACAACCAAAAGTTCAATCAGCGTGAAGCCCTTCTTGGAAGAGCGTAGGGTAGTGGTGCGGTTCATCTGGTTCATCTCCATTATATATTCGTCGTTGGCTTCCATCTCGGAAAACCATGCGTTGATTGCGGTTCACAGACGTTCTTCCACAAACCTCGTATAATTCCCAACAGGTATTTTTGCGGGTAACGCGAAAATTTACCGTGCGTGGCTCTACAGGCGGTTGTTAAAAATAGATGGGAAGAGCGGGGCGCCCCGTTACGGGGTAAGGGAGTCGCCCATGTTTTGCAGCCGTGTTGGGATTAGTTGCTGTCTACGCCGGGTTCAAAGGTTCCGTGCCCGGAAGCGGTGCAGGAGACCTTGAAAGTGGTAGCGGAAGCGCTTGTACCGTTCGCAAGTCCGTAAGCGCCGCCAGTGGGACACTTGGGCAGGGCTTGTAGGTCGGCGAGGCTTGCGGTGGTAACGCCAGCGGCGATAAGGGTCGAGTAGTCGTTAGCGTTCGCTTTGACGCGAGCGGACTGAACCGCGTTGGAGATGGTCTGCATATTGGCGCGGCAGACCTTCTTCTGGGAGTCGGTGACGGCTCCAAGATAGAGGGGGGTGGCGACAGCCATGAGAACCGAGAGGATTAGAACGACAACCAGAAGCTCAATGAGGGTGAAACCCTTCTTATACATCCGATAACGGAATTCTAGCCATTTGCTCTTCATTTGTTTTCTCCATTTTTGATTAACGAAACTGATTTTTGATTGTGTCGTCTATTTTTGAACGACTACCTAGATTATTCGCCATCTTTTCCAAAAGCGCAACCTAGTAATAGCGCTAGTTTGTTTTTCTGAACTCTGAAACGAGAAAAAAGGGGTTGCAAACTCGTAAAAGTACGTTAAAATAGAGTTGTGGGGAACAGACTGCGCCCCGCGCTAATTCAGTAAGAGGCAGTCTATTTAATAATCAAAACGCCGTTCGCGGCGAAGCCTCCCCGTTCGCTACACGTTAAATTAAAATCAGGTTCGACACACGCCCTACACAACCGAACTGAAAGCCTATTCGCCCCGTGAGATGCCTCAACATCGCTCCTCCTGAGAACGATACGAGGAATCCCCGTATAATTGGGGGTAAACGAGACTGGCTATCGCGCCGATATTCAACTAGGTTGTAGACCCTCTACACAAGAGAGAGGGCGTTTGTGAGTATTGAGGAAGGATGAACGAAATTGATTAAAAGCGCGTTAAACTCTATTATGCAGCCTCAGCGTAAGCAGACAAGGCTAGGTATGCGCCTTGTTCAAAGCGGGTTAATTAGCGAAACGCAACTCCACACCGCTCTTGAAAAACAAGCCGCTACAGGATGGTTTCTAGGAGAGACCCTGCTTGAACTCGGCTTGATAACCATAGAAAGCCTTGCGCCTCACCTCGAAGCGACGACGGGAGCGCCCTTCGTGCGCCTTACCGAGACGCTGGTGGATGGGCAGGTCGCCCGCTACATCCCCGAACAGATGGCGCGAACAAAACTCATTCTCCCCTTCTACGAGCAGGGCGATATGATTCATGTCGCTTTCGCCGACCCGCTCGACCTTACCACCGCCGATGAACTACGCGCCCGCCTCAAAAAGCGCATCATCCCCTATCTCGCCATGTCGCAGGATATGAACGAAGCGTTCGACCGCATTTTTGGCAACAGTTTCAAGACGCAGACCGTCGTTGACGAGATTTCCCTCGATACGCAAGGCGGCAACACCGCTGAGGGGATGGATAAAGAGAGCTATAACGATAGCGACGACGCGCCTGTTGTGCGCCTTGTAACCAGCATCCTTGATGACGCGGTACTGAGCGGGACAAGCGACATCCACATAGAGCCGCAAGAGGAGACGGTGCGGGTGCGTTTTCGGCAGGACGGCTTGCTCTACGAAGCCAACGTCTTTCAGCGGCATCACCTCGCGTCGATGGTGCGGCGTATTAAAATCATGGGGCACATGAATATCGCCGAACGCCGCCGTCCGCAAGATGGACGCTTTACCTACGTTGCGAGTAATAATGAGGAGTTTGACCTGCGCGTTAGCGTTCTGCCCGTCATTTTTGGCGAGAAAATCGTTATGCGCGTTCTGCGAAAAACGAACAACCTCACCACCATTGAGAAACTGGGCTTCACTCCCGACCAGAAGCGGACGTTCAACAAACTGATACATCACCCGCACGGGATAGTGCTTGTTACGGGGCCCACAGGTTCGGGAAAATCGACCACGCTCTATGCCGCCCTTAGCCAGATAAACGACTCGACTAGCAACATCAGCACCATCGAAGACCCTGTTGAGTACAACTTCGCGGGTATCAACCAGATACAGGTCAATCATCAGGTAGGGCTGAACTTCTCGGCGGGGCTACGAACCCTCATGCGACAAGACCCGGATGTTATCATGGTGGGCGAAATCCGTGATAAAGAGACCGCCGAAACCGCGATACAAGCCGCCCTTACCGGACACCTTGTCTTTAGCACTCTGCACACCAACGACGCGCCTAGCACGATTGTACGCCTGCAAAACATGGGGATAGAGCCGTTCTTGATTGCCTCCGCGCTACTAGGCGCTCTTGGTCAGCGCCTCCTGCGTACCATCTGCCCTAACTGCAAAGAGTCGTATGTGGGAGACCGCGCTCTTATGGAGCAACTCGGCATTCACATCGCTATGGGCGAGACTCCGCTGCTCTGGCGGGGTATCGGCTGTCAGCGTTGCGGAGGGCGCGGTATGAAGGGACGCACGGGCGTTTATGAGATGATGAACGTAACAGACGCTATCCGCCACCTGATTTTAGAGCGCCGTTCGGGAAATGAACTCTACGACCAAGCCGTGAAGGACGGAATGATTACGATGGCGCAGTCCGCCTCTGAAAAAGTGCGGGTAGGGCAGGTGACTATGGATGAGGTCGTTCGCGTTCTCTTCTCGGAGTGATAACGGGAGTATTTTTCGAGGCGAGTCTCCGCTCAAGTTAAAGCGAGGGGCTTGCCTATAAAGTCAACTTTTCGGAGTACAAATCGATGCCAACCTATATGTATACTGGGCGAAACCAACAAGGACAGACCGTTTCGGGGCTTATCAGGGCGCAAGACCCGATTGCAGTGCGAGACGCTCTACGCCAGAAAAGCGTCTTTCTCACCACCGTTAAGGAGCAGGCTGGAGAGAACGCCCCCGTCGCTGTCGCGCCCGGACTCTTCGCGCGCAAAAAGGTGAAACTGGACGATATGGTGATTATGAGTCGGCAGCTAGCGACTCTTGTCCGTGCGGGCTTACCTATCGTTCAGAGCCTCCATGAGATTGCAGAGCAGACGGAAAATATAACGCTCGCCAACATTCTTCGCACAGTGTGCGCGGATGTTTTGGCGGGGTTGACGCTTGCGGGGGCTATGCAAAAACACCCCAAAGTGTTCCCTCAAACCTTCACCACGCTGATAATGGCGGGGGAAAACAGCGGAACCCTAGAGCAGACCCTCGAATCCGCCGCTGTTCAACTGGATGGCGCGGCGGAACTGCGCGAAAAACTCAAGTCGGCGTTGACGTATCCGGTCATGGTCGTTGTCGCGGCGGTCTTAGTGGTCATCTTCATGCTTCTGTTTATCGTGCCCGCCTTCTCGAAGGTCTATGAGCAACTGAACATGACCCTGCCCGCCATCACCCTGTTACTGGTCAATATCAGCAACGTCATCGCCCACCAGACGATATTCGTGGTTCTAGTAATAGGTGGAGTCTACTACGCTATCCGCCGCTACACGCAGACGAAGCAGGGGAAGCGCAACCTACACGCTCTTCTGCTTAAACTTCCGATACTGGGGAAACTTCTTCGCAAAATCGCCCTCGCTCGCTTCTCCATGACCTTCGGTAGCGCGATAAAGGCGGGAGTTCCGCTGATACAGGCGTTGGGAGTCGCGGGAGAGACGACGGGGAATGTCATTCTGCAAGAGGCGGTTCAGAAAGTCATGGAGGCGGTCAATCAAGGCTCCACGCTCCATGTGCCGATTGAGCAGACGAAGCAGTTTCCCTCTATGATGACGCGCATGATTGCGGCGGGAGAGCAGTCGGGAAACCTCGATGAGATGCTGGAAGAGATAAATCGCTTCTACAAGCGGGATATTGAGTATTCGGTAAACAAACTGACGCGCATGATGGAGCCGCTTATGACGGTTGTGGTGGGCGGACTGGTGCTATTCATTCTGCTCGCGCTCTATATGCCCGTCTTTAGCCTCTCCAACGCGATTCACAAGTAGAGGCTACAAGCAGCTCGCTCGCTGTCTCTCTCCTCCAATAGAGGGACAGCGAGTGAGGGCTTGTAGTCTTCAAAAGCCTAAGCGCTCGCCGCCGCCACCTCATGCGCGTTCGCGCACCGTAGTAGATAGAGATATTCAAGGGCGGAGGCGACGCTGAAAGCGATAGCCGCCACCCACATTCCGGGCAGTCTGAGCGCGACTCCTATCACCAGTAGAGTAATATGCCCTGTCAGGTTAATTCCCATACCCCTATAGACAGCCTTCGTCATGCCCCGGTGAACGAGTAGCCCCCGCGCCCACGAACTCAGCGACGTGAACAGGGGCATCAGACAGCCTATCGTCACGCCCACAAAGACGTAGGACTGTAGGTCGAGCGAGAGGCGCAATACCTTATTCGTGTAGAGCGAGAGTAGAGGGGTTATCACTACAAGAAGAGCGAATACGCTCGTCGCCCAGCCTACTAACGAGGCGAAGCGCCGTAATGTGGGGCGCGCCTCTTCGTATCCGGCTTGCGCTATCGTAATCTCTTGTAGAGAAAAGCCCCAGCCCCGAATAACCAGTAGCACCATGTAGACGACGGGCCACGCTGCAAGGGTTTTATCTCGAAAGACGAGACGGGCGAGCGCGGAGGCGGTGAGCGGTTGCGCCAGAAGCGTGAGCAGGGTTGTCGCCGCGAGAGGTAGGTGGAACTGCCAGATAGCCCGCGCCGTTAAAGGCTCTTTGCGCTTTGGCAGGTAGGGTATCTCTGTGCGAAGCAGGGGCAGGGCGAAGAGAGTAATCGCTATCGCTTCGGTAATAACTGCGACCTCCACTGTCCATGCCGCAACCTGAGCGCCCGGTATCTTCCCCCAGTACAGTAGGCTGTAGCCCGTGATAATCGCTGAGGTCAGGCGAATTCCCGTGCCGACAGAGACCTTCCGCGTCTGCTTATAGCGCACCAACACCCCTTGATAGAATCGCCGCCATGCGATAGCCCCCGCCCAGAAGAGCATAATGCGGAGGGGGGTACGCGCCGCTTCGATGATTTCATGCGGTTGCCCCATCAGTTTGGAGGCGACGAAATCGAACCCAGGGGTAAAGGCGACCAGCCCGCTGACTACGGTACACCACACGGCGAGTTGTATTGTAAAGCGGCGAAGAGCGTAATAAGCCTGTTCGCTATCCACCAGCGCGATAGCGGTGGAGATGAGCATAATAACAGGGCTTTCGATAATGAGGGAGATAGAGAAGGTCAATCCAAATGCCGCCAAGTTCAGAGCCGTGTGCGGTAAGCGCCCCATAACGGATTGAATTGCAGGACCCTCTAACATCATCAACTCGAAACTTATTGCAAGGGGGAGCCATAGCCGAACGAGAGTAGAGAGGCGCATTCCGGTCTTTCTGGAGGGCGCAACACTACGCCTCAAGTTTCTCAGACAGGAACTCAGAAGCCGTCTGGTATCCTGTATTATAGCCTAAATAGGCGCAAAAGGAGCGAAAAAGGGTAAGAGTTCGCTCTTTTGGGAATTAACCGCGAAATACGCAATGCACAATGCGATGAGTCCGCGAAAAACGCGAAAAGGCGCGAAAAAGATGCACACAAGACCCAAACTTAGGATAACACGTACAGGCTTCTAATCTCAAACTGCCATCCGTGCATTCACCCCTTCTCCCAGAATTGGGAGA
>CAIJLM010000526.1 GCA_903821495.1 uncultured Chthonomonas sp.
ATTTGAGAGGCGGTCATACCCCTCCGAGTCGTCAAGGGTCGAGCGAAGGTAGTAGATATGGCTCGCGAACTCCTCCCACTCCGCGCCATCTACGGGTAGATGGGGGGCGAAAGCCCGCACCGCCTCCCGCGATTCGGCGCGAAAGCTGTCGTCGTTCTTATCGCGGCGGGCGAAAGCGACGATGACAAAGGGGTCGGGCAGGAGTCCTTGCAGCTTCAAGCGAAAGAGCGCAGGGACGATTTTGCGGCGGGTGAGGTCGCCCGTTGCGCCGAATAGCACAAACGCGCAGGGCGACACCTCGTAACTCTGCGTTTCCGCCTGCTCATATCCAATTTCGGGAAGAGAGATACCTGTGGGCATAGAACCTATTCGTCTTTCTTGGGGCGCACGGCGTGACCGCCGAACTCTTTTCGTAGCGCGGCGAGAACCTTTGCGCCAAAACTTTCGTGCTGACGCGAACGGAAGCGCAGATAGAGCGAGAGCGCGATGATTGGGGCGGGAACGCCGTACTCAATGGTAGACTCCACCGCCCAGCGTCCTTCGCCCGAATCCTCTACGTAGTCCTCAATATCTTCCAGACCGGGGTCTTTCTTGAAGGCATCCGCCGCCAACTCCAACAGCCACGAGCGTACGACGCTTCCGTGATTCCAGAGGTCGCATATCGCAGGCAGGTCGAGGTTAGGATAGGGCGAACTCTTCATCATCTCGAAGCCCTCGGCGTAGGACTGCATCAGCGCGTACTCAATGCCGTTATGCACCATCTTCACATAGTGACCCGCGCCCGCGCCCCCCACATAGAGCAGACCGCCCTCCTGCGCGAGAGAGGCGAGTAGCGGCTCCACTACCTCGTAAGTCTCCTTCTCGCCGCCAACCATGAGGCAGTAGCCCTCTTGAAGCCCCCAGATTCCGCCGGATGTTCCCACATCTAGGAACCGTTTCCCCTGCGCTTGCGTTGTATCGTGATGGCGAATCGTATCGGTGTACTTCGAGTTGCCGCCATCAATAATAATGTCTCCGGGCGAAAGCAGGACGGTGATTTCGGTAAGGGCTTGCTCGGTTATTGCGCCTGCCGGAACCATCACCCAGACGACACGCGGCGACTGCTCCAACGCGCCCACGAGTCCGGCGTAGGAGCTCACGCCCGTCGCGCCGATATTCGCCACACGGTCTCGCGCTTGGGGCGAGGGGTCGCAACCCACCACGCGATGTCCGGCGAGCGTCAGGCGCTCCGCCATATTGCCGCCCATGCGCCCAAGTCCAACTATTCCTATCTCCATACATTCCTCCTAGTAGTTTCTGTGGAAGCGAAGCGGACTCACTCTGTGAATAGGTCTCCCTGTGTCCGTAGCCTACGTCTTTGTGACCTCATTGTACCCTTTTGGAGGGGATTATCGAAGAGGAATAGCGAACGAGCGCCTCAAAACGAACAGAGCCGCCCCCCAATGGGAGGCGGCTCTGACTGCGTGTGCGAGAAACGACGATTTATACGTCGTAGTAGAGAACGAACTCGTAGGGGTGCGGACGTAGGGCGACAGCCTTGAACTCCGCAGTCCTTTTGTAGTCGATGTAAGCGTCGATGAGGTCTTTCGAGAAGACTCCGCCTTCGAGCAGGAAGTCATTGTCGGCTTCCAGAGCGTTTAGCACTTCTTCGAGGCTACCCGGAGTCTGCTGAATGTGCGCTCTCTCTTCAGCCTCCATCTCATAGAGGTCTTTGTCGATGGGGTCGGGCGGCATGATTTTGTTTTTGATACCGTCCATACCTGCCATAAGCATAGCGGCGAACGCGAGGTAGGGATTCGCGGAGGGGTCTGGGGCGCGGAACTCGACGCGCTTCGCTTTTGGCGATTTGCTGACCATTGGGATACGAATACAGGCAGAGCGGTTTCGCGCCGAGTAGATGAGGTTGATAGGAGCCTCATAGCCGGGAACGAGGCGGCGGTAGGAGTTTGTGGAGGGGGCGCAGAACGCGAGGAGCGCGGGCGCGTGCTTTAGCAGTCCGCCGATGTAGTAAATCGCCATTTCGGAGAGTTGGGCGTAGCCTTTTTCATCGTAGAACAGGGGCTTGCCGTCTTTCCAGAGCGACTGATGGCAGTGCATACCGGAGCCGTTGTCTTGGAAGAGAGGTTTCGGCATGAAGGTCACGGTGTAGCCGTTCTGTAGGGCGGTGTTCTTAACGATATACTTATACTTTTGAACTTTGTCCGCCATAGTTACGAGCGTATCGAAGCGCATATCGATTTCGCACTGTCCGCCCGTTCCTACCTCGTGGTGGTGCATCTCAACGTCAATACCGCAATCGATGAGGTTGAGGGTCATCGCAGTGCGAAGGTCTTGTAGACTATCGTTGGGAGGCAGGGGGTAGTAGCCGCGCTTGAGCGGGATTTTATAGCCTAGGTTCGGCTTCTCATCGCGCCCTGTATTCCACGCGCCTTCGTCGCTATCTAAGTGGTAGTAGCCCGCGTTCACGTCTTGCCCGTAGCGAACATCGTTGAAGACGTAGAACTCGGCTTCGGGTCCAAAGAAGATAGTGTCGGCAAGCCCAGTGCTTTGCACGTAGGCTTCGGCGTTCTTCGCTATCTGTCGAGGGTCGCGGTTGTAGCGCTCACGGGTGATTGGGTCTTCAATATCGCAGGTGATATTGACGGTGGTCACTTCGGTGAAGGGGTCGATGTAGGCGGTGGAGCCATCGGGGATGAGAAGCATATCGCTCTCATTGATGGCTTTGAAGCCACGAATGGAGGAGCCGTCGAACGCCAGCCCATCTACGAAGGTGTCCTCGCTAAAGTGGTTAGCGGGAATCGAAAAGTGTTGGGACTGCCCAAACAGGTCGGTAAAGCGGATGTCGATAATTCGAGCCTCCGCTTCCTTAATGAAATCAATTACTTCCTTCGGTGTCATAATACGCACATCTCCTCTGATGGGTTTAGATTTGAGGGAAAAAGGAGAGGATTAAACTCTCCTCTTGCCGTCAAACCCTCAAAAATTAGAGTTGGTAGCAGGGTTATAGGATTCATTCTACCCCATAACCCCGCTACCAAGAGAGTCGAGCCGTTAGTTTTTAGCGGCGATTTTGAACGCCTCCCGGTTACTCCAGACCAGAACCGTGCGGAGTCGCCGATTCGTGTAGGACGTACTCAGGATAGGCGGGAATACCATGCTCATGAAGGTCGATACCTTCCAGTTCGCCCTCACGGGAGACGCGAAGAGTCCCGGTCGCTTTCACAGCGTACATAAGCGCCAACCCGATACCAAAGGTTGCGAGGGTGGTGATGCCGCTACCTATCAGTTGCGCTTTCATCAACTGCATACCGCCGCCGTAGAACAGACCTGTTAAGGGACTAGAGTCGTCGGCTTTGAGGGGACCCGTAGCCCCGTACTTGCCGCAAGCGAACAGTCCGAGCGAAAGGGTTCCCCACACTCCGCAGAAACCATGAACGGGAACCGCGCCAATCGGGTCGTCAATGCGAAGCCACTCTAGCAGGTTCACGCCCATAACCACGATAACGCCCGCTACCGCGCCTAGCAGAACCGCCCCAGTGGGGCTGACCCAGTAACACGGACAGGTTATCGCAACCAGCCCTGCGAGGAAGCCGTTGACCGTGAAACCTACGTCCCACTTCTTGGTTTGGGGGTAGGCGTAGAACATGGCTACCATACCCGCCGAACACGCCGCAAGCGTCGTGTTTGCGGCGACGCGCCCAATGCCTATGTAGTCCATTGCGGAGAGGGTGGAGCCGGGGTTGAAGCCGTACCAGCCGAACCAGAGAATGAAGCCTCCGATGGATGCCATAACGAGGTCGTGGGGAAGCATAGGTCCGCCGCCATCGCGTCGAAACTTGCGCCCTAATCGAGGTCCAAGAGCGATAGAACCCGCAAGCGCGACAAAGCCTCCAATGGTGTGAACTACTGTCGAACCTGCAAAGTCGTGGAAACCTGTGCCAAGAGAAGCTAAGAAGTGTCCTTCAGAGCCCATCGTTGCAAGAAAACCATCGGGTCCCCATGTCCAGTGACCGATGATTGGGTAGATGAGACCAGAAACGCCCACGCTATAGATGAGGTCGCCTATGAAGCCAGTGCGACCAATCATCGCGCCCGAAGTAATCGTTGAGCAGGTGTCTGCAAAAGCGAACTGGAATATCCAGATTGCAAGGAACGCCACGCCCGTACTCTCATAGGTCGCGGGTGCGTTGTTGAGGAAGAACCAGTTGTGCCCTGCGCCGTCGCCCCAGCCGATGAACCCGTTGCCGTGTCCGAACATAAACGCAAAACCTACGGCGTAGAAGAGCAGTCCACAGAGGCAGGTGTCTACGATACACTCCATCAGAACGTTTACGGTTTCACGAGAGCGGCAGAAGCCCGCCTCTAGCATCGTGAAGCCCGCCTGCATACCAAAGACGAGGAAGGCGGCTACGAGCGTCCATGCGGTATTGACTGGGTTGACGATGTCGTTGCCTTTAAGAACGGGGTCGTCCGCATGAGCGGGCGTTCCGGTGAAGGCGGTCGCTAGAGCGAAGAGGGCGTAGAGGATACAGATAGCCCCCATTTTCCCTAGCAGAAACGTCATTCCATATTTTCGCCATTGCGGGTCTTTCAGGCGTTGACCAAGGCGCTGCCACTTGTTGACATTTTCCGAAGTTTGTTGACTTCGCGGTGTTCGTGCAAAGCGATTCATATCTTTGCTTCCTCCTTCTCTATAGTTGAGAAATGGTCATCGCGATAAGCGTTAGTATCGCGATTGAGACGTAGTGAAGTGTCCAAATCGGGCGACATTGCCTTTGCAAAATCGAAATCGAAACGGGCGGTTTCCTACGCTGGAAGCCTATTTTGAATCACGTCATGGATTCGGGGGCGCGTCGTTTGCGCCGGGATAAAAGCGGTAATTCCTGCGCCCTTGAAGCGGAGATACGCTCATCATTAGGGGCGATAGCAATCTTATATATCCATCTGTTTTTATAGGTTGGTTACGCAGGGGTTACTAGCCCCTGCGTAACCTTCAATGCGTTAGAGGTCTTAGAACTTGTAGACCTGACCGAGGGTGATGGTATCTTGGTCTGCCACTGCGCCAGAGGCGGAGTTGAAGACGGCTTGATTCGCCGTATCGTGTCGCCATTCGAGGCGAGAGACAAGGCTCTTCAGGGTGTACTCAAGGGTAAGAGTGTAGCTCTTGAGGTTGCTGTAGCCTAAGCCGAGGCGAGGCGCGAAACCGCCTGTGCCGGGCATATCTTCAAACTGCTCGATACGCGCCGCCCATGCCAAGCTGGGCGTGACCTGATAACGCGCAATACCCGTCATACCTAGCCAGTTGCCAGAGACCGCGCCTACGTTCTGGATACTGCCCGCCGCGCTACCGTAGGTGAACCATCCTACCAGTTTGAGTTTCTCCGTGGGGGTCAGAATGGCTTGCCAGTCCAGCAGGTTCATGGTGACTCCGCCGCCGCCCGCTGTAGGAACCCCCGCTCCAAACGCGCCTGTTCCTTCCGCTCCGCCCATCCAGCCTAGAATGTTGGTGAACTTGGTTCCCGCTTTATAGGTGAACTGCGCGTAGAGAGACTTCGCGTTGTTGTCGTCTGCGATGTTATTCCATCCGTTTACGATTCCCGCTTGAAGCGACCACTTAGGGTTGAGCGTGGTCGTGGCGCGAACGCCCGCATGGTAGAGGGGTACGCCGAGCGCAAAGTTGAACGAACGGGAGTAGTTGTCGTTACTACTACTCTCAATAACCTCATAACCAAACGGGGTAGCGAACACTCCAGCGTCTACCGTCAAGTCTCTGCCGAGTAGTTTGGGGCTACCTGTTACGTAGAGTTGTTGGAGCGCCGAGTAGTTGGCAGTGCCGCCGGGTTCGGTGGCGTGTACCAGTCGGGCGGTATCGCCAATGGTGAGGGTTGCAGTGAGACCAAGCCCAAACCCTTTACCGGGAGTGCGGGTGATGTTGACCTCGCCAAGCGAGAAGCCGGGCTGTCGGTCTTTGACATCGAAAGCGCGTCCGTTGTTGTCTATGTTTATCGTGTCGCCGCTCGGCGTTACATAAGGTGTGTGACCTGGGGCGCGAGTGTTTACGCCGTAGTACCAGTCCAGCAGTCCCGTAATAGCGAGGTCGCCGGGCTTAGGTCCCGCAGGCTCCTCTTTTTTGTCTTCGGGCGCAAGAGTGGCGAGGGAGGCGAGGCGGAGTTTGCGGCTCTTGTCGGCGAGGGCTTCAAAGGCGAACAGGTTTTTGCGAACGGTAGGCTGATTAAGAGCGGGCATCTCTGCCGATGTAGCGACGGAGCGTTCTGTCGAATCCGCTTTCGCGGGCGTGGTCTGCGCCTTAGCCGGAGAGTGGGAGACTAATCCGGCGCAAACAACAGCGAGGGAAAGCGTAGACAAGCGTCGTCGCGCAAGTAGGGTATTGCGATTCACGTGCGGTTCCTCCTTGTTGGAATTGACTAAAGTCATCTCAGGGTTGAGTTTTTGGGGAAAACGAACGAACCGTATCTGCATGGTTCTTAGGGGAGAAGAGAGGCAAGACGTATAGACGCGCCTACTTCTCCAGACGCGAGCCTGAGAGTATTGCACAAACAAGAAAAGCGAACGGGTGCAGAGTAACGGAATCGTTTCGAGGGTGAAACAGAGGTTCAAGCAACTTCAACGTTGCGCGGTTGAATGCGGACAAGTTCTACGCTACTTTGCGGAGAACAAAATATATCGCCACTACGGTAAGGGCTAATTATTGCTAAGTATAGCAGGATTCAAAAGGCTTGTCAAATCTTTTAGCGCCTGTACATGAGAATTTATACATTTTTTTGAAATATGGAGCGTTTTCAAAACAAATCCCGCGCCTAACTATATATCAGGCGCGGGATTTGAAAGCGATTGCGTTGTAACGATAAGCTACTCGCTGGAAGCGGGAGCCTCTTTCGCAGGAGCGACCGCAGGCGCGGCGGCTTTAGGGCGGCGGGTTCCGCTCGTAGCGGCGCGGGTTCCGCTTGCAGGGCGGCTTGCGGGGCGTGTAGCGGGTTTCGCGGCGGGTTTCGCGGTAGCGGGTTTCGCGGCTCGCGCTGCGTCTGCGAGGGCTTTGAGGCGCTCGGATTCGCGTTTGCGACGATTGCGGATTTCTTTATGTCGGATTCGCACGGAATGACTCCTTCAATCTGCCATAAACTGGACGTAATAGTGACGAGTCGTAATATACACTTTCTAGCCCCAACTTGTCAAGGAAGAAATTTCAAAACTCTATCGCTTCAGGCGGGGCGCGTCGAAAAGATTGCAAAACTTTCAAGGCAATTGCTTGACGTAACGCAATGGAATCACCACACTGAACCAGCAGTGTTCTTACTTGATGTTTTGACCTCGGTTGGTTATAGCCCTCATCTTCGCAAGCCCCTCCTACACGATATTCACCTCATGCACCCCTCGGCTCACGTTCCCGATAATGTAGGCGTGTTCCCCTGCCGAGTTCAAACGATGCACCAGTAGCGGGGCTTGGTCGGGCGGAACGATTAACACAAAGCCGATACCCATGTTCAGAGTGCGGAACATCTCCGGCTCTGGCACATTGCCCAAATCTTGAATCAGTTGGAAGAGTGGCGGCACAACCCACGAGCGGCGGTCAATGGTCACGCTACAGTCGGCGGGAAGCACACGCGGGATATTGTCGTAGAAGCCGCCGCCGGTCAAGTGCGCCATTCCGTGAATCTCAAACTCGTTCAGGAGAGGAAGCACGGAAGGGGCGTAGCAACGATGGATGGAGAGTAGCTCCTCGCCAAGCGTCTGCGTAAGGCAGGAGGGCGTATCAAAAACAGAGAACGCGCCGCCTTCGGTGTCTAACAAGACGCGCCGCGCCAGCGAGTATCCGTTTGAGTGCAGTCCGCTAGAAGCCAGCCCAATAACCGTATCTCCCGCCTGAACCGCGCTTCCATCAACAATTTTTGAACGCTCTACAATCCCGATAATGCACCCTGCAAGGTCGTAGTCGGTCTCGGCGTAGATACCGGGCATCTCTGCGGTCTCGCCCCCAATCAGCACGCACCCCGCCTCTCGGCACGCCGTAGCGATGCCTTTGACAATATCCTCGGCTATAGTAGGCGAGAGTTTCCCTGTCGCGAAGTAGTCGAGAAAGAAGAGCGGACGCGCCCCTTGAACGAGAATATCGTTGATACAGTGGTTTACAATGTCCTGCCCGACAGTGTCGTGCTTGTTCATCGCAATGGCGACTTTAAGTTTCGTGCCTACCCCGTCAATACTAGAAACAAGAACGGGATGCTCAAAGGCGGAGATGCCCGCCAGTGAAAACATCCCGCCAAAACTCCCGACATCGGCTAAAACATTGGGGTTAAAAGTGCTTCTGATATGGGCTTTCATACGAGAAACGGCTTCGTTCCCCGCGTCGATATCCACTCCAGAAGACCGATAGGTTATTCGTTCGTTCGACATGGTTTCAGCGTCGCTCTCTCCGCAACGCTCTTTCGCGCTATGCGGAGGAGTCCGACTCCCCTTCCAATAGATTGGCTTTGTAGTATACCCCCGATTCGGCATGACCGTCGAATCGCCCCGTTATCTTTTGGTCGCGGGTCATTGCGCCGCCCACTTTACCGTCTTCCGCGACATGAATCCGCCCGACGTTGCCCTGATTGTCGCGTACCGAAAGGCTTCCTGATAGACGCACTTTTCCAAAGACAATGAAGTCGCCTACCTCGAACTCCGATTCGAGTTGCGCCGAGTAGTCGCCTATCGCAATCTCCATACGCTCTGGCGTGGAGCGCAGAGGCTTAACCCCGTCCAACCTCTCCGCTCCCACCCTTCGCGTCCCGCGAACCTCCGCCTTGCCGGGCAGAGTGAGCGTATAGGTGAGGATATGCTCGCTCTCAGTGGCTTCCGTAAGAACCATCGCTGTCGCATTGGTAAAGGGGTGGATTTTCACGCGCTCATATCCCATTGGGTCTTCGGTTCGCCCTGCGATTCCGATACCCGAAGAGGCGTGGTATGCCGACTGAACAAAATAGGCGACGCAGGAGGCGAGCGCGTCCGCAGGTCTCTCCGTGGCGTGTTTGTCCGCGTCTACAAGCGAATCGGTGTGCAGAAGCGCGTCCGCCAACTGCTCTGCGCCGTTGATGTGACGGGCGTTTATGTATCGCGCTACGAGCATTCCGCCTGCGGCGGCTCCCAATAGTAGGGACATCTGCAAGAATAGGGGTTTTTTGGCGAGTGTGGTAGGCATTGTGTCGTCTCTCTCAGTTTTTGAGTTGGTATCTCCTTTACGAAAGAGAGAGCGTAAAGGCTTCAAGATTTACAACGTTTCCGCATCGCGCCAATGCTGATACCAGCTACAGCCCCGCGCAGGACGCGGAGTCGGCTCAATGTCCAGATAGAGTATCGCGTCCGCCGCCTCGCCGTACTCCCCGATAAGAGCGGTCTCTCCCGTCGGGGAGACCGCCCGCGAACAGCCGATGCAGTTCCAGTCCTTCCAGGGTCCCGCCGTCAGTCGCCCCACATTACTGACGCTGGCTATCCAGAGCGAGAACTCTTTGCAGACGGGCGCGTAGGTGGTATCCCAACTGCCCCCGTAAGGCTCCTTCGCGTTGTCGTGGTCTGGGCGAACCGCCCAACTGCTCGGCGAGAGTATCACATCCGCTCCCATATAGCCCAATGAGCGCGTTATCACGCTGTCCTTCGCGAAAGCGTCGGCGCAAATCATTAGCCCGAAGGTTCCGTACTCCGTCTCACAAACGCCGAGCCTATCGCCCTGCGCGTAGTAGGGATGCCCGATGTCTAGTTCGTTCAGTTTGCGATGAAGCAGAAGCAGTTCGCCCTTGGGACTCAGCAGGACGGCGGAGTTATACGTTCTCTCTCCCGCCCTCTCCACCAGCCCAGCGCAGAGGTACACGCCGTACTCTTGCGCCAACTCACACAGAATCTCGAACGTCTTGCCGCCCGGTATCGGTTCGGCAAGTGTCAGGGCGGAGGGGTACGTCCAGCCCAAATCCATGCACTCCGGCAGTAGTACGACGTTACTTCCGTTCGCAGTCGCCTCTCGCACTCGTTGCGAAGCGCGTTCGAGGTTGCGGTCTAGTTCGCCCCCCTCCACCGTCATCTGCACTAACGCCAACTTAAACATAAACTTCTCCTTTCAGACGAAACTACTCACTCTCACTATCGCGGGGCGGCGACATGGCGGGACGTAGCAATGGCTCCTCTTCGCGCTTCTCCCTAGCGGGGCGTAGCAGCTCCTCCGGCTTATCGGGGAGCGCGGAGGCGCGAAGCAGGGTCTGCACCTCCGCCACTCGCCCGACGTTCTGCTTGAGGTAGAGAAGGCAGGTCTCCGCCGCGTCGCGTAGTTTTGCATCTATGTTCTTGGTCAGCAACTCCTCAACTGCTTCAAGTGAGGAGGCATCCCCAATCTGCTCGTAGGCTTTCAGTATCGCTAACCTCAAATCTGTAGTTTTCACTCTCCGCTTTATCGGCGCGAAAAACAGATGCCTGTTTAATTTCCTACGGTGTTCAGGCTTTAGAAGAGCGGAATCCTTCAACTTCATTTGAGGAAGCATTTTCGCAAGAAATCCCCCATCTGCGTCCTCCCCAGAAGAGCCTATTACCCAGTACTTCAAAAACAACGGTATGAACCTCATGTCACCACGTTTTGACACCGTGTCGGCGGCGGTTTCGAAGGCGCGTGAGTAGTGACGATAACCAAAAAACAAATTGATGAAGCCGAAAAAAATCAACAGTTTCTGCGCCCCGGTAGAGAGCGGGGTAGGGGCGAGATAAAACAACAGAACGCAGAATATCAGATTATGGTACCGCCTTCGACTACGGGAGTACTCATCCATCAGTTCCAGCATCAAGCGCAAGCCCGGCTCTCCCTGTTCCAAAAGCGTCTCCACTGTTTTGAAGCGGGTCTTCTCGTCAAAACTATTCAAGCAACACTTGATATGCCAACGCTCCCACCTACTCAACACAAGGGGCTTATCCGCTCTGTTTTCCAGTTGGTCAGGCATTCGCAAGCCCCTAGTCTATGTAGACGAACTCGTTTGCGCTCAACAGCGCGAGGCAGAGGTCGGCGAGGGCGGAACGCATTGCGACATCATGCGGTTTGCCTGACCGCTCGTAGCGAACGGCTTGCGCTTGCACAAAGCCAAGCGCCGCACGGCTCTCGCTCTCAGTGGGAAGGCGCACAAAGCCAAGCGTATATGCTTTGCGGATTCGCCCTTTTAGCGCCTCGTAGTCGGAAGGGGCTTTATCGTCTTTCGTTTCGCGCTGAACACGCTCCGCGAAGTGGGCGGCTTGCGTGGTCATAAACCTGCTGTTGAGGAGGGTCAGGGCTTGCGTCGCGGTGGTGGAGGTGGTTCGGCGGGTGCAGTTCGTCTCCATCACGGGGCTGTCGAATACGTTCAGGAAGGTGACCGGCAATGACCTCCGCACAAGCAGATAGATAGCGCGTCGCCCCCCCAACTCCTCCCCTGCCACCACGACTTCGCCCGTGCCTGTCAGGTCGTTACTCACGGGAGCGCCAAACATCTTCGTATCGAGGGTTCCCGTCGTTGCGAGAATGCCGTCGCGAATCGCTTCGGCTTCCAGTCGGCGCGTCCTCTGCCGCCAGAGCAGACGGTCTTCTGGGTCTCGTTTCGCGCAGTCGGGACGATTGGCGGAGGCTTGGCAGTAGGTATCGCTTGTCAGAATAAGGCGATGCAAGGCTCTCAGCGTCCACGCCTTGCCGTCGCCAGCGCCTTTCACAAACTGACACGCCAGCCAGTCCATAAGTTCGGGGTGCGTGGGGGGGTGCCCGGAGCGCCCGAAGTTGTCGGGCGAGGCGACTATCCCCACCCCAAAGTGGTGCGCCCACACCCGATTGACGAGTACACGCGCCGTCAGGGGGTTGTCGGGACTCGCTATCCAGTCCGCAAGGGCGGAGCGTCGTCCTGTGGTGTTCGCGTCTTTGGCGAGCGTCGGCAGGGTGAAGGGATGTTTAGGGTCGTTGAGAATGGCGGGAACGCCGGGTTCTACGGGGTCTCCGAATTTAGTATATTCGCCGCGCAGAAGAATGCGGGTCGTTGGCGGGGAGGTATCTTGGTCGTAGAGGGCGCGAATCTCTTCCAGCGGGATGCGCTTCGCCTCCTCCTGCGTTCGCGCCTTCGCTATCGTCTCACTCTCCTTGCGGAACTCCTCGAAGGTCTTCGCGAGAGCGGCGTTATCGGGGTCGGCGGCGGTCTTGAACTTGGCTTTGTACACCGCCTTGTAGTTTACGACGAGTTTTCCCTCTCGTTGCGCCAAACCTTGAACGGCGGCATCTACCTGTGCGTTGACCGCTTTCGCACGCGCCTGTTCCGCCGTTGTCGCGGCGACTATCTGACGGCGATAGGTGGGCAGGAGTTTTCCTGTCGGGCGTATCGCCCCCGCAAGCGCCGCCTGCACACGATAGTAGTCCTTCTGTGAAAGCGGCTCGTACTTATGGTCGTGACACCGGGCGCACTGTAGGGTCACGCCGAGAGTCGAGGAGACGAGTATCGTCTGCGTGTCGTGCAACATCCGGTACTGGTACTCAGTGAACTGGTGTTCGTTGAAGTCGTCGCGAGTCGCGTCCACCGCGGTTCTCAGGAAGCCCGTCGCCGTGACCGCCTCCTCAATTTCGGGAGTCCACGCCTTTGCGGTGCGGTAGCCGCTTATCTCGTCCCCGGCTATCTGCTCTTTCAGGAAGCGGTCGTAGGGCTTGTCGGCGTTCAGGCTTTTGATAACGTAGTCACGGTACTTCCATGCGTTCGAGCGAATTCTATCCTCTTGCAGAACGCCTTCGCTGTCGGCGTACCCCGCCGTGTCGAGCCAGTATCGCGCCCACCGTTCGCCATAGCGCGGGTCTTCTAACAGGCGATTCACCGCCTTCTGATAGGCGTTCGGCGCTGTGTCGGCGAGGAAGTCCGTTATCTCTTTCGCGGTAGGCGGTAGCCCGATAAGGTCGTAGGTAAGACGGCGCAGGAGGGTTCGCTTATCGGCGCGGGGCGAGAGGGAGAGTCCGTTTTTCTGCAACGCGCTTCCGATAAACGAGTCTATGGGATTGGCGGCGCGAACGGCGGGTATCGGGGGGAGTACGGGAGCGCGAAACGCCCAGTGACCGCCCTCCTTCGCGCTTCCTTTCGCGCCGAGTTCTATCCATCTGGCTATGGTCTGGACTTCGGAGGCGGAGAGTTTGGCGGGGTTGGGCGGCATCTTTCCGGACTTGACGGCGGTGTAGAGGCGACTCGTCTCCGGTTTCCCGACGACAAGCGCCGCGCCGAAGTTGCCGCCCTGCAACGCGCTTCCTAGCGTCCGCAAATCCAGCCCCGCCTGCGACATCCCCGCCCCGTGACAGCCGAGACAGCGCGTCCGCAGGAGCGGTAGTATGTCGCGCTCGTATGTCATCTGTTTGGGCGGCGCGTCTGCTACGGCACTCGCGGAGAGCGTAGCGAAGGCGATGGTTAGCGCCCATTTTGTGTTGGTTTTATTCACTGTCTTGCCCTTGCTTCACTTTAGATGTTCTTTTTTTGACGAGAGCCATAATAATAGCCCCGACGATGCACAACTCCCCAAATCCGGCGATTGTTCCCCCATTCCGTTGCATCAACGCGCCACTCGCGGGAGCGTCCCAAGATTTCATTTCCCCACCGAATAGCGCCCAACTACGACCGCCTATAATGCAACAGAACCCGAATATCGCTAGCGCCTGCGCGCCAGACATCTTATCCAGTTGGGTTAGAGAAACTACAAATATAATCGCTATGAGAAGGACAGCGAAGCCAAAAACAAAAATACTCATCGTCTATTTCTTCTCTATCTCTCTGGATATGGCGTATAAAAACGCCCCTATCAACGCGCTTATCCACACGATAGTCTGCCCGTCATGTTGCATCTGCGCTCCCTGTGTAGGATTATCAAATCCACTGAGAGCAACGCCAAAAAGCCATTCCACTCCCCCGACAAGAATCGCCAGGATTGAAACACAAAGTATCCCCTTGGAAAACTCTGGAACGGCGAACATCACACCAACGCCAATGACGAGGATAACGCACATACCGAGAAGTGTAGTATCCACTGTTTTCTCCCCTAAACGCTGGCGCGACGAACTGCGGGCGGGTCACGAAGCCAACGCCGACCTCAATTTAGAGATAGCGAACGAGTACCGCCAGTAAGGTAATGAGTTGAGGTTTCATCGTTTCGCACGTTCTAAAAATGCGTATCTCCCTTGCCAGTCCTGTTCGGCGTATTTGTCCCAAAAGGCTGTCAGGGATAGCGTGAGGTTGCCAAAGTCATTGGAAGGAATGGTGCGCTCGTCTACAAAAAGGATTCCGCTAAAGGCGACGCTCCCATCAAACAAAGCGACCTGCTCGGCAAGTATCTGCGTGTCGAAAGTGACCAGAAGCCAATTCTCTTCGTGCAATAACTCCAACAACCGCGCATCCAATGTCCCAAGATACGCGCCCTGCCGCCAAGTATGCAAACTTTCGATGGGAATATCTGGTCTCTTCAATCGTATCTGCTCCGCTACCTTTGGGGAGATGTTCTCGTCAAGCATCAAGCGCAAACTCATTCCGCCTCTCCCTCAATAGACACGGCAATCCGCTCTAGTTGGGGGAGTTTCTGTTGAAGCGTTTCAAATGTGACCTGCTCGGAAGCCTGAATAAGAGCGTCAATCTCCTCTG
>CAIJLM010000527.1 GCA_903821495.1 uncultured Chthonomonas sp.
AATAGAGGTTGTGGGTTCATGGGTTCCTCGCAAGTTTTGTTTTGTCACTTAACTTTACGAGAAAACCGAACCCACATTCTCATTTTTATACTTTTTCACCGGATATTGTTGTCCTACCAGGAGGAGGATTTCCTGCGAAAAAGAGAGTTCGCTGTATCTGCGACGGTAAAAACCACATGTCACAAGGAAAAGTGAGTGTAAGAGTTCAGGGTTATGGGAGTAAAAACCGCGAAACACGCGAAGAAAATGCACCAAGCCCCAAACGTGGAGCCGCTCGCACAGGTTTCTAATCTCAAACCGCTAAAACTCCTCTCCTTATTTTAACAAACCTATCGCAGGAACCTGACCACCTTGTAGGTAGGTCTTCCCCCGAATCGGGAGAAGGATGTCCGTAGGATGAGGGCTAGGAGAGGTTGGGCGAGGTTATGTGTAGAGCCGCAACCTTGAACTCTTACATCGGAGAGGCGAACGGAGCGGAGCGCTCTGTATTACGCCCCTCTTTTTTACTGAATCCCCGAACAAAAAAACTGTTGACAAACGTTACAAACTCCTTTATACTATACTGTGGTTTGAAGCCCGGTTCCTTTTGAATCAGGACAGCGTTCGCTGTCCTTTTTGGTTTTCAGGAACTTCGCATTCGCCTCCGGATCCCCTTGCTCAGTCAACGATGGAGGGAAAAGGGAGGACTGTAGGGAGAGCGGTGAATAGTCGCTCTACCACATTTAGGAGAGCGAAAGCAATGGCGAATATCGTAATTGTAGGAGCGCAATGGGGCGATGAAGCGAAAGGCAAAATCGTCGACTATCTCGCGAACGACAAAGAGATGGTGGTGCGCTACGGCGGCGGAAACAACGCGGGACACTCCGTCACTGTCGGGAACATACTATATAAGTTCCACCTCATTCCGTCCGGCATTCTCAACTGTGACACCGTGTGCGTGATTTCGGATGGCGTGGTGATAGACCCGGGCGTGCTTGTGAAGGAGATAAAAGGTCTTCACGCGCAAGGTCTCTCGACCAGCAATCTGAAAATCTCCTCCTCAGCGCACGTAATTCTTCCCTATCACCGCTTGCAAGACGAACTCGAAGAGCGACGGCGTGGCGATACCAAAATCGGCACGACGGGGCGCGGCATTGGGCCCGCCTATATGGACAAAGCGGCGCGTGTCGGACTACGTCTCGGCGAATTTGTGCGCCCCGACCGCTTTGAATCGCGCATGACGAGCCTACTCGCGGCTAAGAACGAGTCGCTTGCAAAACTGTATGGCGCGGAACCGCTCGACGTTCACAAGACGCTCGAAGAGTATCGCGACTACGCAGACTACCTCCGCCCCTACGTGATGGATACCTCGCGACTGATTTACGAGGCGGCGCGGGGCGAAAAAGGCGTACTCTTCGAGGGGGCGCAGGGAACTCTGCTCGACCTCGACCTCGGCACGTATCCCTTTGTCACCTCCTCCCACCCGATTGCGGGAGGAGCCTGTATCGGCACAGGCATTGGGCCCACCTTCATTGACGGCGTGATAGGCGTTGCGAAATCCTACACCACGCGGGTAGGCGCTGGCGTGTTCCCCACCGAACAGGTGAACGAGATAGGAGAGTACATCCGAGAACGTGGTCACGAGTATGGCACGACGACGGGGCGGCCCCGACGTTGCGGCTGGCTCGATACGGTGATACTGCGCTACTCCGTACAGGTGAACGGAATGAGTTGTCTCTCGTTGGGACACTTGGACGTATTGAGCGGGCTGGACGAGGTGAAAATATGCGTGGCGTACAGAGAGCCGGATGGCTCGCTTATAACGCAGATGCCCACCGACCTTCCTTACCGCGAAGAGCTAGAGCCAGTCTACGAAACGCTTCCGGGTTGGAAAGAGGATGTCTCCGCAGTGCGCGAATACACCGACCTGCCAGAGAACGCCAAACTCTTCGCGAAGCGCGTTGCGGAGTTGATAGAGATACCTATCGGGACGCTCTCTGTGGGACCCGGGCGGGAACAGACCATCATCTTCGAGGACGTTATCCAGTCGCGTTGCAAAAAGCGGCGATAGGCGAATAACTGAGGCTTCAAACCAAAAGGGCGGGGAGAACACTGTTCTCCCCGCCCTTGATTTCGACTCGCGTTAGGGCGGCTATGCGCGAAATGGCGTAGGGAGCGAACAAAATATACGGTTTCGGGTAACGTATTCGTAATAACCAACGTCTAAAGCCCAGAACAGCCTATTAGGAGGAAACCGAAATGCGAAAACTCCTCGCAACACTCTCAATTTTGAGCGCGGTAGCGCTACTAAGCCATCCCGCCCACGCCCAACTCTCCAAGAAGAGCGAACTCAGCCTTAGCCCATTAGAGACACAGGTACTCGGTCAGAGACGTTGGCTCAAAGGCAGTAACGCCGCGCTCCGTGTTATCGTCAGCAACCACGAGACCGGCAAGCCACAGAGCGCGAAAGTCAGCGTCTCCCTGCTCCCCGTACCCCAGAACGGTAAAACGCGGACGGCTTCCCTACCAGTCTATACGGGAGAAACCTCCCGATTGGGAACCCTCGAAGCGAACTTCCGCGTCCCTTCCGAAGCACCCGGCGCGTACCAACTGGTGGTCAATGTAGATTCGCCGATAGGCAAGGATGAGGTGAAGCAGTCCGTTCAGATAGAAGAGTCGCTCCAACTGATGTTGACCGCCGACAAGCCGCTCTATCAGCCCGGTCAACTCGTCCACATCCGCACGCTGGCGATGGATATGGCGACACGCAAGCCGCTCGGCAACCTGCCTCTGATACTAGAGGTAGAGGACGCGAGGGGCAACAAAGTCTTCAAGAAAAAGCAGCCCCTCTCCAAGTTTGGTATCGCCTCCGCCGACTTCCAACTCGCCGACGAGGTGAATATGGGAACGTTCACGCTCCGCGCCATTCTCCCGCAGTCGCAGGTAGAGAAGAAGGTGCGCGTCGAACGGTACGTCCTTCCAAAGTACAAAATCGCCCTCAAAACGGAGAAGCCCTACTACCTTCCCGGCGAACTCGTGAAGGGAACTCTCAGCGCAAACTACTTCTTCGGCAAACCCGTCTCCGACGGCGCTGTCACCCTCTATATCCGCACGATAGATGTGGGAGTCACCAGCCTCAAGGAGTTGAAGGGCAAGACCGACGGCAAGGGAGTCTATAAGTTTGAATACACGCTACCGCAGTTCTTTGTGGGGCAACCCTTTGAGCAGGGCAAGGCGATTGTCGAACTAGACGCGACTCTCAAGGACACGGCAGACCATCAGCAGGAGGGGCGGCTCTCCGTGCCTGTGGTGAAAGCCCCTGTTCAACTGACTCTCGTGCCAGAGAACAAAGTCATTGTGCCGGGCGTAGAGAACCGCCTCTATATTGCGGCGGGAACCCCAGACGGAACCACGCTCAAAGAGGCGACGCTTACCATTACGAACGACTTTGAGAGCCTCAAAAAGGTCACTCTCAAGACCGACGACCTCGGCATCGCGACCTACTCCTTCGTTCCGCAAGACAAGCCCGTGCATATTTTCGTTCAGGCGAAAGACAAGGAGGGGCGTAACGCGCGAGCGGAGATAGGTCTCTCGGCGCAACCCAATATCCCCGGCATTATTCTGCGGATAGACAAGCCGATGGCGAAGGTTGGCGATAGGCTACAGTTTCATGCCCTCTCCTCACAAAAAGGCGGGATGCTCTATATCGACGTGATACGGAACCGCCAGACGATACTCACGCACGCACAACCGATGGAGGGGAACGACACGCGCTTCCGCCTTCCTATAACCAACGACATGGTAGGAACGCTGGAGGTTCACGCCTACAAAATTCTGCCGGACGAGAACATCATTCGCGATACCCGCGTACTAGTGGTCTCTCCCGCCGATGACCTCAATATCTCTGTCACCGCTGACAAAAACGAGTACCGTCCGGGCGGAGAAGCCCTCCTGCACTTCAAGGTGCGCGACCCGCAGAATCGTCCCGTACTCGCCGCTCTCGGCATAGCGATTGTAGATGAGAGCGTCTTTGCCCTTTCCGAACTGCAGCCCGGGCTAGAGCGTATCTACTTCCTGCTCGAAAAGGAGCTGATGGATCCGAAATACGAGATACACGGACTACGCCCCACTGGTCTGCTCAACCCTATGCCTAAGAGCGATGCACCCATACCTGAAATGGCGCGGCAACGCGCCGCGACGGTAGTTCTCGCCTCCGCAGAGGCGAAGGTGAACTTCGACTTCCGAAGCAACACCTATAAAGCGCGGTGGAACCAGATACTACAGAAAGCCGTCCCCCTCATTGAAAAAGACTACCTGAAAATCAACGAGGCGGTGACGCGCTACCGCAACGAGAACCGCGCCACCCTGAGCGAAGCGGAAGGTCTGGACACGCTCATCAAGAAGGGCTACCTCTCCGTCTCCACAACGCAAGACCCCTGGGGAACTCCCTACAAGGTCAACTTTATGGGAGGGGCGCAAGGCTTTAGCGGCTACTTCACTATTGCAAGCGCGGGCCCCGACAAACGCTTTGGAACCCTCGACGACATCGCCGACATCAACCAGTACCGCGTCTACAGGCGTCGTTTCAGGGACAGCGGAGGCTTTGCGGGCGGTGGAGGAGCGAGAGGCGGTGCCGGAGGTTTCGGCGGCGCTGGTGGAGCAGGAGGCGGCGGTGGTGGAGGAGGGGCTGGTGGAGCAGGAGGCGGCGGTGGTGGAGGAGGGGCTGGGGTTGAATTTGATGATAAGCTGGGGGTTGGTAGATTCGCCTTCGCCGCGCCTATGGCGGTGAACGGAGCCGTCGCCGATAATAGACTGTTCGTCGGTGAAGGTTTCAGAGAGAAGCGCGCTCTTGCGAAAGGAATGATGACGCTCGCGGCAGGATTAGAGGGAGTAAGCGGCGGCGATGCCCCTAGAGTGCGCGAGTACTTCCCCGAAACCATGTTCTGGAACCCTGAAATGGTGACGAACGAGCAGGGCGAGGCGGAGATTCGCTTGCCGATAGCCGACTCCATTACGACATGGCGCACTAGCGTAATGGGGAACGGACTGGAGGGTCAGCTGGGCAGTACAACGAGTTCCATCAAGGTCTTTCAAGACTTCTTCGTGGACATTGATTTGCCTATAGCCCTCACGCAGAACGATAGGCTAGAGATACCTGTCGCTATCTACAACTATATGCCCGTCGCGCAAGAGGTGAAACTGACGCTCAAGCAGGAGCCTTGGTTCACGCTGGACGGCAGTCCCGTGCAGTCTACGAAAGTTGATGCAGGGCAGGTGAAGGTAGTCTACTACAAGATGATGGCGAAGGAGATTGGCAAGCACGCCCTCCTCGTGACAGCGAAGGGAACAAAACTCTCCGACGCTATCCGCCGTATTATCGACGTTCAACCCGATGGCAAAGAGAGTCGCCCCACTATCAACGACCGACTGGATGGGCAGGCAGATAAGCATATTTCGATACCCGCGAACGCGATAGAGGGCGCAAGCACTATCTTCGTGAAACTCTATCCGGGAGCGTTTAGCCAAGTGGTGGAGGGGCTAGACGGAATCTTGCGTATGCCCAACGGGTGCTTCGAGCAGACGAGTTCGACCACCTATCCGAATATCCTTGTACTGGACTACCTCAAGCAGAGCAAGAAGTTAAACCCTGAACTTCAGATGAAAGCCGAGCAGTACATCAACGTCGGCTATCAGCGTCTCGTCACCTTCGAGGTGAAGGACGGCGGAGGCTTCTCGTGGTTCGGCGACAACCCCGCCCACCAGATACTCACCGCCTACGGACTGCTAGAGTTCTCGGACATGAGCAAGGTGCATGAGGTAGACCCTGCGCTTATCTCGCGAACGCAGAACTGGCTGGCGAGCAAGCAACAGCCCGACGGGAGTTGGGAGGAGAAGGGTAACGGTATCGCAGAGGGCATTATCAATCGTCAGACGGGGGCGCTTCGCTCCACCGCGTACATAACATGGGCGCTCGCCGAAAGCGGGTACAAGGGAGCGCAAGTGGCAAAGGGCGTGACCTACGTCAAGGAGAAATTGAGCGAGGCGAAAGACCCCTACACCCTCGCCGTCATTCTGAATATGATGGTGCGCGTCGAGAAGGAGAGTAACCTGACTGAGCGAGTCGCGAACGAACTCATCGCGCTGGCGAAAACGACGGACAAAGTAGCCTACTGGGACTCCAACACCCAGACCTTCACAGGGGCGAACCAGAGCGGCGCAGACCTCGAAACAACGGGGATGGCGGCTTACGCTCTAGCGCAATGGGGGCGGAACACGGGCTTCCTGAACAAAGTCCTCACCCATCTTATTCAAAGCAAGGATAGTTTCGGGACATGGACGTCTACTCAGGGAACCGTCTGGTCTATGAAAGCCCTGCTTACCGCAAGCAAGGGCGGAACGGGCGATAAAGCCAGCGTCACGGTGATTGCGAACGGCAAGAGGGCGACGACCTTCAACATCACGCCGGAAGATAGCGACGTGATGCGGCAGATAGACCTCAAGGAGTTCGTGAAGGCGGGCGACAACGACATTCGCCTCGAATATAAGGGCGAAGGCTCTCTGCTCTATCAGGTGACAGGGCGCTACTACACCCCTTGGAATCAGGTGGAACTGCCCCGCCCTGAGTTCCAGCCGCTCGAACTCAAGGTCGCCTACGACAAAACGACTCTCGCGCAAGATGAAACCGTGACCGTCAACGTGACCATCAAGAACCGCACGGACAAAATCGCGGAGATGCCGCTGGTTGATGTCGGAGTTCCGCCCGGCTTCACGGTGATACCGGACAAACTACAGGGAGCCGTCGAGAACAAGGTGATAAGTAAGTTCACGGTGGCGGCGCGGCAGGTCATTCTCTACCTGACGGAACTGCAACCGGGGCAAGAGGTACAGGTGAGTTATCAGGTGAAGGCGAAGTACCCGCTACGCGCCCAGACCCCGCTCTCCAAAGCCTATCCGTACTACAACCCAGAGAAGGTGGCGACGGTTGCGCCAACGGGCATTATCGTGAGGAAGTAAGAGGAGTAAAGTTCAGCCCTCCGCTCTATCATAGGGCGGAGGGCTGTGTTACGCCATCTGGATCGGGTCGTTTTGCGCTCAGACCTACACGCGCTCCACCTGCCCGCTCTCTATCGAACGATACGCCGCCTCCGCAATCGCGACATTCACCCGCCCCGTCTCCCCTGTGAAGAGCGGTTCGGCTCCATGCTCCGCCCAGTCCAGAAACGAGGCTAGTTCGCGGGCGTAGGGGTCGCCGTAATTCAAGTCTTTGGCGATAATAGTAGTTGGCTCTGTCGCCTCGAACGAGCGATACTTCAACTCTCCCCCAAAACCTCCGTGCGTCATACTGCCGTTAGTCGCCTGAATGTGGACGCGGTACTCCCCTACGGGCGAAGCGTTGCTACTATGCAGAACGCCAATCGCGCCGCTACGGAACTTTATCTGAACGAATATCGCGTCCATCACATCCCCCCAGCCGTTCAGTTGACGCCCTTGCGCGAAGACGCTCTCCGCTTCGCCGAACAGGAAGTAGAGGTAGTCCAGTTCGTGCGAGTTCACCTCAAGCAGTAGCCCTCCTGTCTTTTCGTGGCTTGTTCGCCATCCCTTGCTGAATATATCGCCTCTGCCAGCGCGAGTGATAGAGCAGAGTTTCGCCTCGCCAATCGCCCCGGTATCCAGTATCTTCTTCGACTCCCAGAACAGCGGGAACAGCCGCAACACCTGCCCGACAAACAGTTTCGCCCCGTACCGATGGCACGTCTCAATAATGCGGTTGCAACGCTCTACCGTAGTGCAGAGCGGCTTCTCCGAGTAGATAGGCTTGCCATGCGGCGCAACGGCGAGTATGTTCTCCTCGTGGTAGAGCGGCGGCGACGCGACGAGGTAGAGGTCGAAGTCGGTTCGCGCCGCTATCTCGTCCTGCGTGGAGATAGGTTCGCCGCCGTACTTTGCAACCGCTTTCGCCAACTGCTCGGCATCGGGGTCGAAAATCGCCGTTATCTCCACCCTACCCATCTTAACCAAGTGGTCGAGCAAACCGAAAGCCATATTCCCGCAACCAAGAACTCCTAAGCGCAACATAACGCTTCCCTCCTCTCGTCAACTGTAATTATCGTCGGTGAACACTCTCGCTCACTGAATCTTGAAGCGTGATTCATGGCGTAAGCGTAACGGAGACACGCCTCTCTTTGTCTATCGCCCCTTTGTCATCCCGCGCATAGCCCCCTACACTCTCCAAAGTAAACGTCTCCATTTTGACCTTATAGATGAACTCCATACCCGTATATGGGTCGAGCGCCATATCTCCGATTTTCAACTCTCCTAGCGTAGTAGGTAGGCGGCGGCTCTCCCATCGGAACTGGCGAATCGCGGCGTGACAGCCGAGCAGTCGCGCCTGCGCCAAGCGTCGCACGGGTCTATCTGAGACCTGCTGAAATACAGGGCGCAGTAGCCCCGCAAGCGCCTCTCCCGCCTCTTTGGGCGCGTCTCCACCCTCCGGTAGCGTCAGTTCGCCGCGCTCCCAATACGGTTGCCTCTGCTGTGCGTATACCTGCTGATAGGCTTTCGTCACCTGCGCCTCCATGACCTTCCACTGTTCGGCGGTCTGTCCGGGCTGACTCTTTAACTGCGCCAACCCCGCCAATCGCTCTCGCTCCAACGCGACTTCTAGCAGGTTCGCCGTCTTCGCCCAGTCCTCCGCAAGTTTGAAGAGACGCTTGCAGTCGACTTCAGAGAGTTGATTTAATCGCTCCGTGATAGTGTTCAGTATCATGGATTCGATAGCCACTCCCGTCATCCAGCCCAGTAGGCTATGGCTCTCCAGAGCGTAGGCGAGGCGGAGACCGTCGCGGGTCGTATCTATCGCCGCGTGCGTTTTGCCGTCCGCGAACTGTACGTAGATTTGAACCGCGAAGGCGCGTCCTACGCGCCTCGCTCCCCCGAACATAGAGATACCGCTACCATCCAATACTAGTGGGGCGGAGAGGTCGAGGGGCTTGTCCAACCACTTGCGAGTAGCGGAGAGCGCTTCGCTAACGGCGGTATCGAAGACAGCGGTGCGCTTTTCGCTTAGGGTAGCCGTGTTCGCGGAGGCGGTTATCAGCGGCTGGTTCTGTACGAGGGTCTTCGCCGCCGCTATCAGAGGCGCGTAGGCGGAGTCGGGGGGCGTGGTTTGGGCGCGGCAGGGCGTGAGCGCCGCTATCCACAGAAAGAGAATGAGAACGCCTTTGTTTCGCATGATGCGGTTACTCCCTTATTTGCGCTTGTAGAGCGTTATCTCCGGCGCGATGTAGAGCAGGTCTTCGGGAACGATGGCTCCATAAAAATAGATGGACTTGAAACTCATCTTACTGTAGAGACCGCCATGAAAAGGTCTAACCATTCGGAACTCGTCGCCATGCTCCACTCTGTGCATGAAATCAGAGGGTTCTTTCATTTTTAGACGTCGCACCGGGTGAAGCGTTTCAAGGTTAGAGACGATAACATAGTCGGGTTTTGCATCCAGAGTAGACATATTCCACTCTTTTTCAGTGAGTAGGAGTTTATAGCGCGTTGTGTTCTCCGCCGCTTTGCGCCGTGTTGGCGCAGATGGGGTGCCAAAATAGGGCGATAGGGGAGGCGAGTAAAACCAGGGTGTTTTAGCGAAAGCGACGCTTGCGCCCTGCGGCGCAGTCTTCTCTAATTCATCCGCCAATCTATCTCTAGGGTCAATCGCAGTCATCTGCATTACATAGTTAGACGTGTCAACCAGCGGACAAAACACAAGAATCGCGTATATTAACGCCATGTCCCACTTTGGAAGGGGTTTCGAGATACGGGTTATCAGGCTTGCGGCGAATAGGCACAGAACCGGAAAGAGCGGAAGCATATAGCGGGCGAAGCGCACCGCCGAGAAGCATGAGGACAGATAGTAGAGCGCGACAAATGCTATTAGGACGACCTCCGCGGGGCGGCGGCTTTTCAAAGCGTAACCGAGTCCGACGAGGCTGGCTACCAGCAACGGTATTCCAAGTCCCCAGTTCAACGAAACCACTAGGTGATACCATCCTCCGAAGCCCGTCTGCGTAAACAGGTCGCCATGCCCTTCGCGCGAGTGGACGAACAGTTCGTAATATACGCCCGACCCCGGATAGGTTCCGTTCCAGAAGGCGTTCCAGTTCAGCAGAGGTCCTGGACAGCCGATAATAAACGCGAATCCCATCGCGATAAGCATGACCGTGAAGTGGGCTTTGCGGTGGAGTTGGCACGCTTCCGGTATCCGGTTCTTGATATGCGCGACTATCGGCGCGATAAGGACTAGCCCCGTGTTGTACTTCGTAGCAATCGCTAACCCGACCCACACCCCCGCGAGTACATAGTTCGACCAGCTCTGCTTTTCGAGGAGGCGAACTGCCCAGAGAAGCGCCATCGTGACAAAGAAAGTAGCGGGAACGTCCACCGTCAGAAAGTGCGCGTGAACGACGGCGAGAGGCGCGACAGCGTAGAGTAGCGCCGCGAGTAGCCCCGCCCTGCGTCCGTAGAGTCGCCTACCGAGAAAGTAGACAGCGACAATGGTGAGCGTCCCCATAATGGCGGTCACACTCCTCCCGACAAGGAAGAGGGCGGCGCGTTCGGGGGCGGCTTCCGGCATGAGGGCGGTGACGCTCTGCGGCGTGGAGGGGATAAAGCCCCAGCCCCGCGCTACCGTGTGCGCGAAACTGACCATGTAGAAGTAGAGAGCGCCGTAGTTGTAGAACTCGGTATCGAGTTGGAGGTGCGGAATATCTACCTTGAGGGCGGCTTCGAGGTTTATCAGCTCGTCGGGGTGGTAGGTGGCGAGTGGATGACGCGCATCCGGTAGGCTCCAGCGTATCCCCTCAACGCGCAAGAATAGCCCCAAAATCACGACCAGAGCGAGTAGGACTAGCCCCTTCTTATCTTCGCGGGATAGCCCCGATAGCCACTTTGTCGGGTTCATGGTTGATTGATAACGACATGGACGTTAGCGAGACTGCTACGAAAAGGCTGTATCCAGCCATAGTAGATGACCAGCCCAATGAGCGTAAAGAGTAGGAGCGAGCGCCCTAAAAAACGCCAGTTATTGCGCTTCCACTCCTGTTTCGACATAGGTTCCTTTAACACCATGACTGTGTCTCCTCAACTAATCTACGTATAAGAACTCGTTGGCGCACAGAAGCGCCTGAATGTACTCTCTCCACCCGCTCCGCCCCGCAGAGGCGACATACTTCGCGCCGATGCTACATTCTACCTCCGAAGCCTCCCGCCCGTAAAGGGTTCGATAGAGCCACTGAACACGCGCTCTGTCTGTTGCGCTAGGCGTTTCCGTCGTCATGCGTTGCGCGACGTTTTCCACTTGCGCCAAAGCGAAGGGGCTATTCAGTAGAAAGAGGGCTTGCGGCGCGACGGTGGAGGTGATACGCTTCTCCGTGATACCCGTCGAATCGGCGACATCGAACAGAGACCCGAACCCGCTCCGCTCTGAGCGAACCGTCATCACGTAGAGGGTTCGGCGCATCGAGTTAATGTCTCTATCGCCTAAGCCGCCAATACGCGAGTCCAGTTTTCCTGCCACAAAAAGCAGGTTATCGCGAATCGCCTCCGCCTCCAACCTTCTACGCGGCATTCGGCTTAACAGGCGGTTATCGCTGTCCTTGAGTTTCGCCTCTTTCGAGACCATGCCCGACTGCTGATAGGTGTTCGAGAGGAGTATCGTTTTATGCAGCTTTTTGAGAGACCAGCCCTGCCGCATAAACTCGCTCGCCAGCCAGTCTAGTAGTTCCGGATGGGTAGGACGCTCTCCTAACAGTCCGAAGTTATTGGTCGTTCGCACAATGCCCTCGCCAAAGTGGTGTTGCCACACGCGGTTCACGAAGACCCGCGCCGTAAGGAGGTGTTTCGCGCTCGTGAGCCACTGCGCCAGTTGTAGCCGTCCGCTTCCCTGCGTAATAGGGGGTTGAGCGTCTCCTGCGAGAATGGTCGGGAATCTGCGCGGCACGACATCGCCCAGTTGAGCGTAACTTCCGCGCCGATGGACACGCGCATCGTGGAAGCCCGCGTAAGGCGTTTCAGGGCAGCCGCCCTCCTGCGCCCCGTTTGCGTAGATAACGGGCGCGGAGGCGATACCCTGTAGAGTCTTCTCCTCCTCCGCCAGCGCAATCAGTTGTTTGCGAATCGCTTCGGGGAGCGCGGTCTGGTCGCTCTCGCTACGAAACGCGAAGGGGTTTCGCCCCTCGGCGGGTTGAAAACTATCCGCGAATACCTCCGCGAATTTTCGCACGGACGCTATTTTTAGCGGGTTCGTTTTGGCTTGCTCTACCGCCTGCCGATAGTACATGGCGGCGCGAGATTCGGGGGCTTGCTTCTCCTTTTGGCTCATATCGCAGAACTTCCAGAGCGACGCGCTGTCGGAATTGGGATGTTGGAACGAGGCGAGTAGTTCCTTCGCCAGATTCCACGTCTGCTTGCCGTCTGTGGTAGAAATCTCGAAGTCAACGGTGGTCGTGTCGCAGGCGTGTCCCTGTTTCGGGAGAATCTGCAACTGAAGCCTATCTCCAGCGCGAAGCGTTACTGCGTTCAGGCTCTCGGCGCGTTCGCCCTGTGAGAACTTCTGCTCTCCGCCATTAGGGAACGCGCCCTCCGCGAGAGTCGTCGCTTTGCCGCTCTGCACTCGCACGACTTCCCACGCAACGCCGTCGCCGCAAGCGGGGTCGGCATCCTTCACCCCGCCTTTCACTCGTACCGTTCCTGCGATAGGACTCTCCCATTCGACAAGTACTCCGCTATTGGGGCTTGGGTGCATACTTACGGAGCGGGGTGGCAAGGTAAAGGTTAAAATCTGTCGCGCCACATCCGTCTGATTGACAAGCGCGGAAGGGGTGTCGCCGCTTCCTTTCCAACCGTCCACGCCCGCGCCGCCTAATGAGCGGATGGGGGTGGTCATACGCTGATAGTCGTTCGTAAAGCCCAGATACTGCCGCCACTGACGAAGCGCGTAGGCGTGGAGGTTTTCGCGCTTCGCGAAGTCGGCGAGAGAGAGTCCCGCTTCGCTTTCGGGGCGGTTCTGGTACTGCGCCACGCCTACCAGGTATTTCGCCGTTTCGGGTTGGAGGCTCTTCACAAAGTTCGCCACTTCGCGAGTGCGAATCTCCTGCGCCTGTTTGCTAATTTCGGTCAGGCGGACGTTCGCTTTGTCGCGCTTGTCCTTCTCCTCTGGGGAGATAAGCGCGATTTTGAGTGGCGTTTCACCGGCTCCTTTGGGGGTGAACTTGGGCAGAATATGCGTACTAAAGAAGATACCCGCCAGCCCATAGTAGTCTTTTGTACTAAGGGGGTCGAATTTGTGGTCGTGGCAACGGGCGCAACCTAGCGTCAGCCCCATAATTCCCCGCGAGATAACGTCTACTTGGTCGTCCACAATATCGGTCAGAATTTTCTCTTTGTCTGCGTCGCCGTTGCCCCAGTTTCCAATCGCGAGATAGCCCGTCGCAATCGTCCCCGATACATTCATAGCCCCAGAGGTTTTTGCGGGGAGAATGTCGCCCGCTATCTGATTGCTAACGAACTCTGTGTAGGGCATATCGTTTTGAACGGCTTGAACCACCCAGTCTCGATACCGCCACGCCTCCGAAATATCGCCCTCGCCGCCCAGTCCACGTGCATCCATCGAGTCCGCGTAGCGTACTACGTCTAGCCAGTGCCGCCCCCACCGCTCCCCATAGCGCGGGGAGGCGAGCAGACGGTCAATCACCCTCTCGTAGGCGCTCGGCGACTTCTCGGCGAGAAACTCTTGAACCTCTTTAGGCGTAGGAGGCAGTCCTGTAAGGTCAAAACTGACGCGCCGCAGGAGAGCGGTCTTTGTTGCGGGAGGGGCGGGACGTAGCCCTTTCGCCTCCAACTTCGCGAGAACAAAAGCGTCTATTGGACTCTTTACCCACTGCGGGGTAGCGACTTTCGGCGAAACGGAACGCTGAACGGGGCGAAACGCCCAGAAGTTGCGCTTCTGCGCGAGGGTATCCGCGGGACTCGGCTGTTTCACGTCGTCCCATACTGCGCCCTGCGCTATCCACTGCGTGAATACGTTGATTTCGAGGGGGGAGAGTTTGCCGCTCGGAGGCATTTTCAGTCGCCCTGACTGCTGTATCGCCTGAATGAGGAGGCTTTTGGAGGGGTCGTTTGGAACGATAACCGCGCCGCTCTTGCCGCCTTTCAGCATAGCCGCCTGACTATCGAGACGTAGCCCCGCCATCTGCTGAGTTTCGCCATGACAGGTAGTACAACGATCATAGAGGATGGGGCGTACTTTCTCCTCAAAGAAGCGTTGCGCCTCCTCATTTTTGGCGATGGGCGGGATGCTCCACGCGGTCAAGGCGGGTAACGCCCCAACGGTCAGCAGGGCGCAAAACACAACTCGTTTTAGCAAATCTCGTTCCATCAGCATCAACCTCTTTGGTCAAAATTGTACAATCGGACTCTTTTAGCCTCAGCCCGCCTCTCCTTCACAAGGAGTTCAGGGTTCTGGGCATTTCCACATAACCTCACCTAGCCTCTCCTTCGCAAAGGAGAGGAATCTTCCTGCCGCTAATACGATAACGGGGCGGTTGAACGGGAGCAACCTCACCCAACCTCTCCTTCACAAGGAGAGGATTCTCCCTGCCACGAATGAGATAACGGGGCTGACCTTCCGCCTTCATATGCACCGGATTCCCTCTCCTTTGCGAAGGAGAGGGTTCTTGTGGTTTGAGATTGGGAAGTTTGGCGCGTTGTTCCAAGTTTGGGGCTTGGTGCATTTGTTTCGCGTGTTTCGCGTGTTTCGCGGTTTTTACTCCCATAACCCTGAACTCTTACGCGAAGGAGAGGGTTAGGGTGAGGTTGTGTCCCTACCTTACGCCTAGATACCACCAGGTTCCCTCTCCTTTGCGAAGGAGAGGGCTAGGGTGAGGTTATGTCCGGGGGTTAGAACTCTGGTAGCGGCGTATAGCGGTTGAACCCGCCCGTTCTATCTTCGCCGCGCACAAGGTAGATACGATGCGTTCCGCCCTCCGGTGGAATGTGGCGCACCGTGGCGGGCATATAGCGCATGGTGTAGCCGCACCGCCTGTTTTCAGAGTGGTTCGGGTTTGAGCCGTGAATCGTCCAAGCGTCGTGGAAGTGGCACTCGCCAATCGCAAGTTCCAGATTCACGGTCTTCTCTTCATCTATAAACTGTTTAGGCAGTTGAGTCGGGAAAACGTTATGCGATTTATCAACGGGTTCGTAAATATCTATCGCGCTCTGCACGGAGGCGTGCGTTCCAGAGATGACGCGCATACAGCCGTTCTCTACAGTAGACTCGTCTACCGCAAGCCAGAGGGTTATCACGCTCATTGGCTGGAGGCGCTGATGCCAGTACGCGCCGTCGGTGTGCCAAGGGACGGCTTTGCCGTCGCCTTTGGGCTTCGCAATAAAGTGGCTCGACCAGAGTACAATATCCCGCCCGATGAAGTCCTCAATAACATCTAGTACGCGGCTGTCGGTGAGATAGCGAAAGAGCCAAGGGTCGTTAAAGTGGGGTACATCTAACTCTTCCGGGCGTTTGCCTTCCGGTAGCGCAGCTATCATCTCCTCTACGTGGTCGCGTAGCGCATCCATCTCGGACTGCGTGAAGATGCGTCCGAATTTCAGGTAGCCCTGTTCTCGGTAGAAGGCGACCTGTTCCGCCGTAGCGTGAGGCGTGGTTTCCGTATCTTTCCACGCCGTAGTAAACTTTCCCAAATGGTCTCTCCTTGCTAAGGTAAGTTAATACCCTCAATTTCTCTAGGAAAATCGCTAATCCCTGCACAGTCTCGCCACTTTCGGGCGTATAATCGTAGAGAGTAGAATAAAAGGAGAGATTTCGTGCAGATACAAGGCGTGATGGCGATGGTGCTAGTGGACAATATCGAAAGGGCGTTGCGCTTCTATCGAGATGTTTTAGGATTCACCGTCCGATTTGAGGAAGAGGACTGGGTTGTCTTTGAGGAGGGCGTGGGGCTAATGCTCTCGCCAGAGCCTATACCGGAGATTAACCGCAATATCAACGCTGTTTCGCTTTCGTTGACGGTGGACGACGTAGACGCGGCTTTCAACGAACTGACCGCGCAAGGGGTCGGGTTCTTCGTGCCGCCTACTACCGACGGAAGCGCGACTTTCGCCTCGTTCCGAGACACCGAAAACAATCTGGTACAACTTTTGCAACTGCCTCCAACTCTGTAGCGGGGGCGCTACTCTTTTAGGAAAGGAGCGACGTAATTTTCATGAAGCATATCTGGCTTTACTTAAACAAATCGGACATCGAAACCGAGCGCCTACAGTGCGAACAGGAGGGGCTAGACCTCTCGTCTGTGCAAGAGGATTTCGAGCGCGTTTTGCAACTAGACCTTGAAGACCTCGCAAACCAACCTGCGGTGCAAGCCCTCCTCGATAAGACGGTTCAACTTCCTACTAAGGCGGGTTACGCCTTTGTGGAACCCTCCGACCTTGAGGGGATTCGCGCACAGCGTCCCGCCAATCGCCCGAATCTGCCCGCCCTCTCGCTTACGCCATCTGAACTTGAGGACAAGGTGTACGGCGCGTGGACAGGGCGAGTGGTAGGCTGTCTACTAGGCAAACCGGTGGAGGGGTGGCGGCGCCCCCGAATGTACGGCTATCTCAAAGACCTGAACAGGTTCCCGCTAGAGGACTATTTTCGCTACAACGTCGCCTCCGATATTCAAGAGAAGTACAATTTGAGCAAGAAAACCTGCTTCGCTGACCTTGTTTCCGCTATGCCCGAAGACGACGACACAAACTACACGACGACAGGATTAGCCATTTTCAAGCGCTTCGGCGCGAACTTCACGCCTACAGATGTCGCTAACTTCTGGCTGAGCGATATTCCCATCACGCACACCTGCACCGCCGAGCGCGTGGCGTATCGCAACTTCTGTCTGCTGATTCCGCCCCCCGCCTCCGCAAGTTTCCGCAACCCCTACCGCGAGTGGATTGGAGCGCAGATTCGCGCCGACTTCTTTGGCTACGCCGCGCCCGGCAATCCCGAACTCGCCGCCGAATTCGCATGGCGCGACGCCTCTATTTCGCACATCAAGAACGGGATTTATGGCGAGATGTGGGCGGCGGCGATGATAGCGGCGGCGTTCGTAACGGACGATATTCCCACAATCATCAAGGCGGGGCTTGGGCAGATACCGGAGAAGAGCCGACTGACCGACGCGATTGAGAGCATTCTTGAGTGGCATGAGTTGGAGATTGATTTCGACACGACGGTCTACCGCATCCACGAACTATGGAACGAGGAACGGGCGCACGACTGGTGTCATACTATCTCTAACGCGATGATTGTCGCGACGGGGCTACTGTGGGGCGAACACGACTACGCGAAAACCATCTGCCGCGCCGTTCAACCCTGCTTTGATACGGACTGCAACGGCGCGACGGTAGGCTCTATTTTGGGGATACTGCACGGGCGCAAAGCGCTTCCCGAAAAGTGGGTCGGCGTGATAAACGACACCCTCCATACGGGCGTTACGGGCTACCACACCGTGAAACTCGCCGACATCACCCGCGATAGCCTTGACGTGATTGAGATGGTGGCGAAGGGGTAGGCGGAGTATGTTACACTCAACTGCGTTTGAGGAGGTTTTGAGTAGTCCGACTCGCACATATCAAGAGGGCTTACTCTTCTTTCGGGGGCATGGTATGGTGAACAACACGTTACGGCGGCTTGCGAAAGACCTTGACGAGCGCGGTATCGCCTACTGCGTTATCGGGGCGGTTGCGCTCAATCAGCGCGGCTACCGCCGGTTTACGGAGGACATAGACATCCTGCTAACCTCCGAGGGGCTGACCCGTTTTCAAAACGAACTCGTGGGGCGCGGCTATCGCCCCGCCTTCAACGGGGCGCAACGCAAGTTTCGCAGTACGGAGGAGGGTGTTCTTATAAAAATTGTCGTTATGGGGGAGTTTCCGGGAGATGGCAAGCCTAAGCCCGTCGCCTTCCCCGACCCCACTACGATTTCGGAGGTGATTGAAGGCGTGCGAACCGCCTCCCTAGCGCAGTTGGTGGAACTCAAACTCGCTTCCGGTATGACGGGGCTAGGGCGACTCAAGGATTTGGCGGATGTGCAGGAGATGATTCGCGTGCGCGAGTTGGACGCTGAGTTTGCGGAGGGGCTTGCGCCCTACGTGAGGGAGCGGTATCTGGAACTGTGGCGCGAAATGGTGCAAGCGAATAGTGAGGAACGCGAGCGCAACTAAACACGCCTTTGAGGAGCCGATAATGGATAGAGAAACGCAGATTCGCCGCCTTGTATGGTGGAACCAGTTGTGGATAGGACTACTGACGATAGGCGTGATTTTGGGAGGGGGCTACTACTTTCTCACAACAAGCGTCTACCCAACGCTCTACGAGTTGAAAGCGGGATGGAGCGACGAGGGGCTACGTTTTACAATGCTGGGGAATGGGCCCTACGTAGTCACGCATCTCGTAGATTGGAAAACTAAATCGTGGACAGAGTTGTCAAAACCAATTGTAGTTCTCGATTCCTACGGCGCAAAAATACCCATGAAGGAAGTTAAGAAATTGGCGTGGCGCGACATGATGAACGAACCTTGCGAGCCTCCAAAGCAGCTCACTGAAGTCGAAGCCCTCTACTATCGTTCTCTGGTTACAGAACGGCGCGAAAAGCGTTGAGCCGAAAGCGGGTCTAGTCTCTTTCGACAGTTTGCAGATAGTCGTTGAGAGCCGAGAACCGCTCTGCAAGGACAGGATAGAGGCTTTGGAAGAAGGCGGAGGACTGCCGATAGGTCGCCATCGCTTGCTCATTCGGCTCTTCGCGTTCGCCGAGCGGCGCGAAAGCGGGAGCCGCCGACGCAAAGTCCGGATACAAGCCTACGCCTACCGCCGTCGCCATCGCCGCGCCGCACGAGGTCGCTTCCGAGAGCCGTTCGAGGAGCAGGAGCGGACGCTGGTACACCGCCGAGAGGATACTGCGCCAGAGTGGCGAGCGCATCCCCCCGCCAAGTACGCGAACGCACTCTGGGGCAAGCCCCAACTCTTCCAACACCGCGAGATTGCTGGAAAGCGCGTAGGCGACTCCCTCGAAGACGGAACGCGCCAACTCACCGCGCCCGTGCGCCGATGTGAGTCCGAAGTAGACCCCCCGCGCCGCGCTATCCCATATCGGCGAGCGCTCTCCTGCGAGGTAGGGCAGAAAGAAGAGACCGTTACAACCCGGCGGAACAGAGGAGGCGAGCCGTTCGAGCGTTGCGAACTCCTCCTCTTCGCTATTCGCGCTCCCTACTCCTATCGCGTTGCGGAACCAGTCCACGCTACTGCCCGCGCTCTGCACCGTTCCGTAGACGACATACTGATTTGGGCTTGCGGCGCAGAAAACGGAGACGCGGCGCAACGGGTCGGGGCGATAGGAATCGGTGAGGCTGGCTACCCACGACGTGCCGCCGAGATAGTGGTAGGAGTCGTTTTCGCGAACCGCCCCCGCCCCCGCTGTCGCGCAGGCTCCATCTCCCGCGCCTATCACGACGGGCAGTCCCTCCGGCAGTCCCGTCTCCATCGCCGCCTGTCGCGTCACCTTGCCTACGATGTGCGTGGAGGGTAGCGGCTGGGGCAGAAGGCGAATAGGGAACCCTCCCGCCTCTATCAGCGGCTCCGCCCACTCCTTGCTCTCTAAATCGAAGCACCCTGTGAGGGAAGC
>CAIJLM010000528.1 GCA_903821495.1 uncultured Chthonomonas sp.
CGCTTCTTTCACCCACCCCTTCCCAACCCTACCCCTTCGCAAGGGGCAGGGCGAATGCTCTGTATTCAAAGGCTTCCGCACTCCTCAAAGGTCGGCGGAAAACGGGAGCATCCCAAAGTCTCCCCTTTGCGAAGGGGAGACTTAGAGGGGGTGGGCGCTAAAAGAAGCGGTTGTTTTAGCCCGTCGTCTAACGCTACCTGAGAGAGGTTACGCGCTAACCTCCGCTCCTTCAAATGCCTGCTCAAAGTTAAACGCAGTTCGAGCATCTCCTGCTCCTCCTCGGATAACCCGAGCAGTTCAGAAACCGTCCCGAACTCGAAACCCGCGTCTACAAGGCGTTTTCGCTTTTCAACGTCCATAGTATCCTCCCGCTAAACACCATAATCGACCACTTATAGGCTAAACCTTTTCGCCCAGAATCGGGAGAATGGCGAAGGGCTTGAGGGTAGTATGAGGGACTGCGACCTCAAAACGAACCGCTACGCCTCCGCCATCGCGGAAGCCAGTTCCGCCTGAGCGCGAAGATACTCTTTCGAGATGACCTTCTTGAACTGCCCCTGCGTCGTCGCCCAGTTCTGGAGGAGGACGGCGGCGCGGTCGCTCCGCGTGTACTCAAGGTGGCGCGATATGAGCGTATGGAGCGTCTCCACATCGTGCGCTTCGCTCACTGTTTCCAGAGTTATCAGCCCGTGATTGTCGTTCAGATAGTCCTTGAAATTCCCGTCTTTGTCCCAAACGTAGGCGACTCCACCGCTCATACCCGCCGCGAAGTTGCGCCCCGTCTTGCCCAGAACCACCACTACGCCGCCCGTCATGTACTCGCAACAGTGGTCTCCCGCGCCCTCGACAACCGCCGTCGCGCCGGAGTTGCGAACCCCGAAGCGTTCTCCCGCCACGCCGCGCAGGAAGACCTCGCCCCCCGTCGCGCCGTAGAGCAGAGTGTTGCCCGCGATAATGTTCTCGGTGGGGTCGAAGGGGGCTGTGCGCGGCGGATAGACGACGATGCGCCCCCCCGCCATGCCCTTGCCTAGATAGTCGTTTACGTCGCCCTCCACCGTCATGGTAATACCCGGCGCGAGGAAACAGCCGAACGACTGACCTGCGGAGCCTGTGAAGTCGAAGCGAATAGTATCAGCGGGTAGCCCCGCTTCGCCGAACTTCCTCGCAATATCGCCCGAAAGCATGGTCGCCGTGGTTCTATCGCTATTTCGGATGCGAAGCGCATGAGAGACGCTCTCCCCGCTCTCAAGGGCGGGTTGCGCCAGCGCGATGAGTTTACGATCGAGAATAGTATCTAGCCCATGGTCTTGCGAAACGACTCTGCGCCGCGCTACAGTATCGGCGACATCCGGTTGGGTGAGCAGAGGAGTCAAATCCATTCCCGCGGTCTTCCAGTGGTCTACCGCGCTCTGAATGTCGAGCCTATCCATGCGCCCAACCATCTCCTCTACGGTTCGGAAGCCGAGTTCCGCCATTATCTCGCGTAGCTCTTCCGCCACAAAGAAGAAGAAGTTCACCACGCTTTCAGGTTGCCCAGAGAAGCGTTGGCGCAGGGTCGGGTCTTGCGTCGCGATACCTACGGGGCAGGTTCCTAGGTGGCAGACGCGCATC
>CAIJLM010000529.1 GCA_903821495.1 uncultured Chthonomonas sp.
CCTCTACCAAAGCGCGGTCTATCCCGTGGCGCTTAAGAACCTCTTGGGCGCAGTCGTCCGCATAGCCCTTGCCAATACCGCCTAAGTCTAGCTGCATTCCGGGCTGTAGAAGTTGGACGGTTCGCTTACGCGGGTCGAGGCGCATTTTGCGCCAACCGATAAGCGCTCGCGCCTTCGCAATCTCTTCGACTAAAGGCGGGGTGTGCGATTTACGGGCTTTCCGCCAGAGCCGAATGAGAGGGCTACAGGTCACATCAAAAGCGCCCTCCCCGCGTTCCGCGAGTTCCCGCGAACGTTGCAGAACCTTGAAGAGTTCACGGCTAACGGGTATGGGCGCTCCTCCCGCCTTCGCGCAGAGGCGCATCAGTTCGCTGTTGGCGCGGTAGTCGCTCATTATCGTGTCTAGCTCCGCGAAGCGCTCGAAAGCGGCTCCGCAAGCGTCCACCGCCGCCATTTCGCTCGGCGCGTATACCACCATGCGGACATCTACCCCCATGTGGTACTCTTTATATTCGTAACGTTGCAACGCCTCGTCCTGCGCCTGTTTCGCAGGAGCTACGCCGCCCAATATCGCAGAAAGAAACTGTAGTAGAATGAAAAATCGCATCGCTACCTCCCGCCCAAAACCGTCCCTTTTAGGGAGCGCTTTGGCGTGTCTTGTGATTCTATCGCCCGTCCTCGCGCTTGCACAGGCAAACGCGCCCTCCAAAGAGACGCTAAAGCCTTACACGGAACTGCTACCCGATTCTACCGTAAAATTGGAGATGATTCCCATTCCTGCGGGTTCTATCGCTATGGGCGGCAAGAAAATCGAGGTTAAGCCGTTCTTTATCGCGAACATGGAGACCTCATGGCAGGCTTTTGATGTCTTTACAGCAAGCGGTCCTCCGACTCCCGCTTACGACCAGACTCCCTTTGCGCCGGATGCGATAGCGCGTCCTAGCAAGTCCTACATTCCCCCCGACAAAGGGTGGGGACACTTCGGGTTTCCGGCAATTCACATCAGCAATATGAACGCGCAGATGTTCTGCCGCTGGCTCTCCTCGAAAACCGGCAAAAAATACCGCCTTCCTACCGAGGCGGAGTGGGAGTTCGCGTGCAGAGCGGGCGCGTCCGCGGCTATCAAGCCAACTCCCGCCCAACTTGCCAAAAGCGCGTGGTTTGTAGCGAATAGCGAGGAGGTCACGCACCCCATAGGGAAGAGACTACCCAACGCTTGGAAACTGTACGATATGCTTGGTAACGTGGGAGAGTGGGCGACAGATAGTAACGGGAAATACCTGCTATGCGGCGGGGCGTTCAATACTCCATTAGCGAAACTGACTCCCGTAATGCGGGCGCGGCAGACCCCCGAATGGCAGTCCACCGACCCTCAACTCCCGAAAAGCCGCTGGTGGCTTTCAGATGCGCCTTTCGCGGGATTCCGCGTCGTGTGCGAACCGTAACATGATGAAGCGAGGTCAAGAGATTGAGCGCGTCGCCTCCATTAGACCCAACGCTTGAACGGGCGATACGGGAGTATCTTACCCTCATTCCGCATGAGGAGATGGGTAGCCGTATCGCCAATCTGCTGGCGCAGGTTCCGCCAACCTCCTCTAGGGAGTTCGCACATCTGATTTGCGATATTCTCTACTACCACCGTCAATGGGACGGAGTGGCGGAGAAGCCACAACAGTGGACTCTCCGATGGGCGCTGGAGGCGCGACTACCCCATTTCGCCCCGGAAGACTTGATAGAGTTCTGGAACCGCCTACAGTCCCCGCATGAGCCGGAGCATAGCGCGATGGAGATAGGTTTGGAACTCCTGACAGGAAGGCACGCTCTGGAACACCTTCTTTTTGGGTTGGAGAGTTGCCGACGACACGAAGCGCGGGCGAAAATTGTGAACGACATCGAAAAGGTTGGCGACAGTAGCGTATTGCCCCGCCTCTTTCGCGTCTACCGTCACTCCGCCGAACACGACTGGGCGTTAGGGAGGCAGATAGAACGCGCTCTACGCTCTATTCTTGACCGCACGGATGTAGAGACCGCCCGAACCCTTTTGCGCTCTAGTCATGAGCCTTACGAAGAGTTGCTTCGCAACGTCGGCAAGCCTCCTCCTGATGTCGCTGACCTCCTGCAAATTCCTGACGAACGCAAACACTCCTAATCGCTGGAACTACCTTTCTATTTAGGCAAAAGGGGATTTACTATGCGCGAAGTACGATGGGAGCGAATGTTCCCAGACGAGTTGGAACAGGCATTTGCAAACCGCCCGATAGTCTACTACCCTTATGGACTATGCGAACCGCATGGGCCCCAAAACGCGGTGGGCTTGGACGCGCTCAAAGCGCACGGCATTCTCTGCAAGGTAGCGGATAGGATTGGCGGAATCGTCGCGCCTCCCGACTACTGGCACATTCACGAACTGGGCGGATACGCGATTTGGGCGCACCAGTACGTCGGACAACCGCCCCGCACTTGGCTCACCGCAATCCCGCCCTGGCAACACTTCAAAAATATCTGCTACCATGTTCGTATGGCAGAGGCGCTCGGTTTTCACGCGGCGCTCTTCTTCACAGGACACTATGGGCCCAACTGGGAAGACCTCAAAACCCTGCTCGCGCTACTGCAACCTCATGTCGGGACGCGCCTCTATGGTCTGCCTGAGTTCGAGTCGAACGTAAAAGGCTTCTACGGCGATGGAACCACTACCGGAGACCATGCAGGCAAGGTCGAAACCTCGCTACTGTGGGCGCTTGAACCCGACTGTGTGGATATGTCGCGCCTCCCCTCCCCCGATGCGCCGCCGCCTCACTTCGCAATGGGAAGCAACGCCCCCGAATCGAATCGCCTTGCAGGAGAGCGGATGGTGGAAAATCAGATAGGCTGGTTCGAGACAAAAGTTGCGGAGCTTCTCGCAGACTACGACACGCTCAAGCCCTCGCACGCCTTCCAAACTTTTGACGATGTAGAGCGTATCTGGGAGAGCGTTGTGCGCCCAGAACTGCCCCGCTTCAAAACAATGCAGGAGAGTTGGAACGAAAACGCGGTTCCCCCTGACTCTGTGTGGTACGCAAATTGGCGCATTCCCAAACGCGACAATTTGTAAAACACCTGTCGCCCCCGCCCTGCCGATACATCTCCTCGACACCGAGAGAGACTACACGGCAGACAAATATGGCGCTACCTAATAGATGGGGCTGAGTAGATGAGAGGGCAAAGAGAAGGGATACCCATTTGTCTGTAGACGAAGAGACATCGGAACCCGTCAGGACAGGCTGGCGGCGGCTCATGGAGGTGCGGATAGGGATACTCCCGTTACCTGTCGTCGTCGCGCTACTCGCCATCATCGGCTACTTCCTGCGGCGTGGTAAACTGCCTACAGAAGTCTCCATGATGATAGCTGTTCTCGCCGTCGGCGGGTTCCTCTGCGCGGAGGCGGGCAAGCGGCTACCGCTACTACGCAACATCGGAGGCGCGGCGATTTGCGCGACCTTCGTCCCCTCCGCGCTCGTCTACTACAAGGTTTTGCCACGCCCTCTTGTCGCCGCCGTCACCGACTTCACGAAGTCTACTCAGTTTCTCTATCTGTTCATCACAGCGGTTATCGTCGGGAGCGTACTCGGCATGGACAGAGACGTGCTCATACGAGGGTTTCTCAAGATATTCGCGCCGCTGGCTATCGGTTCTATCGCGGCTCTGGTAGTCGGAACGGCTACCGGAGCCGCGCTGGGGCTTGGGGCGCGACATACCGCGCTGTTCATAACCATACCCATTATGGCGGGCGGAGTTGGGGAGGGGGCGTTACCGCTTTCGATGGGTTACGCCGACATACTGCACGGGAATCAGGGGGAGATGTTCGCGCAGGTTCTGCCGCCCGTGATGTTCGGGAGCCTTACCGCTATCTTGATAGCGGGACTGCTGAATATGCTTGGTAAGCGATACCCGCGCCTTACCGGAGAGGGAAGGCTACAGCCCGGCGAACACGAGGACATGACTCCCGTACAACACAACGGCGGAACGCTCATAGACGTAGAACACATCGCCGCCGCAGGGATGTTCTCAATAACGCTCTACCTCGCAGGGCTGGTTGGCTACGACGCTTTCGGTTTTCCCGCGCCCGTCACTATGCTCCTGCTCGCCGTGATAGCGAAACTCACGTCCGCCGTCCCGCAGAAAATGCAGGAGAGCGCCTACATCGTCTATAACTTTTTCCGTGTGGCTGTCACGTATCCGCTTCTGTTCGCCATCGGAGTCGCGCTCACCCCTTGGGGCAAACTGATGGAGGCGCTTCACTGGAAAAACTTGATAACGATTGTCGTAACCGTCTCAACTCTGATAGTTACCGGCTGGTTCATCGGGCGTTGGCTAAAACTCTACCCCATCGAAACGGCTATCGTGACCGCCTGTCATAGCGGTCAGGGCGGCACGGGCGATGTCGCTATACTCACGGCGGCGAACCGAATGCAGTTAATGCCCTTCGCGCAAATCGCGACTCGAATCGGCGGGGCTATCACGGTGACGCTGACCCTGCTCCTGCTTCGCGCCCTACATTAACCCGACGAACTCTCCTGCAACTCCCGATAGTAGCCTATCAGGTCAGTGGAGAGTATCGCCTCCTCATGTCCCCTATCCAGTAGCCGCCCCGTTATCTGCCCCCGATGATAGCCTCCATGTGTAATGACGTGTTGGAGAATCTGATAGAGCGGCGTTTCGTAAGGAGCGCCCTCCGTCGTCTGAAACGCCACGATTCGATTTAGGTCATCGTCGGAAGTCAGAGTCTCAAAGTAGCCCCAGAAACGCGCCCTCTCCGCGCCAAACGCGAACCGAATAGCGAGGGGAGTCGGGTACTCGGAAGCGTCCATTCTCGCGGCGGGGGAGGTTCCGAGACAGCGGCTCCTCCACATCCACTGACTGCCGATGATATGCACCGCCGCCTCTTGAATCGCGAGGGTCTGCGCGTCGTCAGTCTCGCGAAGGTCGGTCTCCTCCCCAAAAACAGTATAGAGCATCTGAACAAGCCTATCGTTCGCCCAGTCGTTATAGAGGTAGAGCGTGCGGACATCTTCTAAGGTCATCATTTTTTCTTCACTTTTTCGAGAACCTTGTCGGTAATGTCGTTTTGCGAATAGATAAGCGTCCCGCTATCAAAAACGTGCTGAATACCCTTCTCCTTCGCATACCTGCTTACGGCGGCGCGTAGTTCAGCCATCTGCTGAACGCGGAAGGTCTGCGCCCGCGCAATTGCGGAGTTCCGAATCTGCGCCTCGATATTGGGCAGATAGACGTTGCGAAAATTTCTGCTTGCGTCCACCAGAGTCTGCAAGCGCTTTTTGTCCTGTGCGGTGAGGCTTGCAGACTCTTTGGTCTGGATAGCCCGCATCTCCGCCCCGCGACTGCCGGAGAGCGTCTGTAGCGCCGTGATTCTCTCCGCCTCCTGCGGCGTGGGCGTAAACTTTCCGACGAGCGTAAGGAACTCTTGAATCTCCGCTGGCTCCAGATACTCTATGCCGCCGAGCATTTTCATGCGCTTATCGGCATCCTGCGCCACCTCTGATTCGTTTCGTTCGTACTCTTTGGGGGCGGAGGAGCCATCGTATAAACGCCCCATATCCGCTACCGCCACCTTCGTTAGTACGAGCGCAGGGTCATCTTGAGGGTCGTTTTTGGGTCTACCGTGCGCGGTTCCTAGCGCGATAAAAACGCTTGCGATGGCAAATCCAAACAGGAGGAATAGGCTTCCTTTTTTGTGTCTCATAACAGTTCTCCAGAGTTAATCTCAGTGGGGGGCAGTATGCGAACGCTCTCCTCTTCAACCTGAATACGTCTCTCAGCAAAGAGCGTGACCGCCTCTACGTAGGCGCAATGCTCCTCCGTCAGAACACGGGCGGCGAGAGTCTGCGGGGTGTCTCCTTCGAGTATAGGGACGATGTGTTGAAGGATAACGGGGCCCGTGTCGTAGTTCTCGTCCACAAAGTGAACCGTGCATCCCGACTGCTTCGCGCCGCTCTCCAACACCGCCGTATGCACATTGCCGCCGAACATCCCCTGCCCGCCAAACTCAGGAAGCAAAGCGGGGTGAATGTTCATAATGCGGTTGCGATACGTCTCTACAACGTGCGGAGGAAGGCGAAGCATGAACCCCGCAAGGCAGATAAGCTCTACCTCATATTTTGTAAGAAGGCGCAAAAGCGTGTCGCCATACCCCTGCGCGTCTCCCTCGTACTTGCGGGGCGATACCACCGTAGTGTGAATACCCGCCTCCTGCGCTCGAAGCAGGGCGGGCGCGTCGGCGCGGGTTCCGATGACAAGGACGATTTTGGCGTTGAGTTCGCCCGACTGTACTCCCTCAATGAGCGCCCCAAGGTTGGAGCCGCGCCCATGACCAGAGACCATGACGGCGATAGAAAGAGGGCTGTCGGTCATGCTGCCGCCCAATGGGTGATGTGAATCGAAATCTGCAAGCGAAACTCCTGTGCAAGTGGGTTATCTCGTCTATTCTACCCCCTGCGCGCCTTTTCCTAATAGAGGAATCGAAGGCGACAAGCGCGAAACTCATCTTGAGTTTCAATTTCAGGGCTATAGAGGGTCAATTCAGATGAAAAAAACAGTCGTTCCCAACTATAAATTGCGCTATACACGCTTACTTCCGCTTTTCTGCTGTATCGGAATGCTACTCGGAGGAGGCTCAGCTTCCCATGCACAGATGGGCAGAGTCTGGGCTTGGGGTTATAATGGCGAGGGACAACTGGGAAACGGAACGGTCGTAGACAGCGCTACGCTCACCGCAGTCTCCAAACTCACAAACGTCGTTCAGGTTGCAGTAGGTAACTCCCACTCTCTTGCGCTCAAGTTGGATGGAACGGTGTGGGCGTGGGGAGACAACTTCTACGGACAGATTGGAAACGGGACTACCGTAAACAGATACACTCCCCAACAGGTCGCTGGACTCACAAACGTCGTACAGGTTGCAGGAGCCTCCTCCTCCTCTCTCGCTCTGAAAGCGGATGGAACGGTGTGGGCATGGGGATACAATGGGCAAGGGCAGTTGGGAGACGGAACCCTACTCGATAGGAAGCGCCCCGTACAGGTTAAAAGGCTTACAGGCGTAGCGCAGATTTCCGCAGGAGGCAACCACTCGCTTGCGTTAAAGTTAGATGGAACGGTGTGGGCTTGGGGATATAACGGTAGCGGTCAACTAGGAGATGGAACCTTGACGGGTAGCGTCACGCCTGTTCAAGTCGCTGGCTTCGACGCGCTCACCCTTACCCATGTGGCGCAGATTGCGGCGGGGTCTTCACACTCCCTCGCGCTACTGCGAGACGGGACTGTCTGGGGATGGGGAGATAATGGCTCTGGTCAACTGGGAGACGGGACTGGTAATAGAAAACGCTCCCCCATACAGGTTTCAAAACTAAATGGCGTTGTACAGATTTCAACAAGAGGTCGCCACTCTCTCGCTGCAAAGTCGGACGGAACTGCATGGGGATGGGGAGACAATGAGTATGGTCAACTCGGAGACGGAACCCACTCTAGAAAATTATCGCCTGTGCAGGTCGTAAACCTTACCGGCGTAGCGTTTGTTGTAGCGCGTGATATATCCTCTTTCGCGCTTTTGCAAGACGGTACGGCGTGGGCATGGGGGTACAATGTTGAGGGGCAGTTACTAGATGGAACCCGCAAAAACAAGTACTCGCCCGTTCCGATATCCGCCTTGCAAGGGCAGACTCTATTTGTTGGAAGTTACGGAAATGGTCTCTCTGTTCAGGCGACGCTCCAAGATACACAGGTTAGCCCCGCTAATGTCACCGCGCCCTACGGCAAATCGTTTGTCGCCGCCGCCACGCTCGCGAACGCGCTAGGCGGTTTGCCTCTAAACGAAGCCCTCGCCTTCTCCGTAGATGGAAGTAGCGTCGGAACAGCGAACACGACGCTTGGGGGCGTTGCAAGTCTCACCGCTCCCGCCTCCCTCTCCTACACGGCGGGAACTCATACGCTCTCTGTCGCCTATGCAGGGAGTAGACTCTACGACGCCTCTAACGGAGCCGCCACCCTCACGATTACTCCTGCGGATACCGCTATCAAAACAAGCGTGTTTGTAGGTAGACCCGGCGATACTAGGGGGTTTTACGCTACTCTCAAGCGCAAAACCGACAACGCCTCTCTCGCTAACCAGCCGCTGACCTTCAAGGTAGACGGAGACACGATAGGAACAGCCACCACCGATGGAACCGGAAAGGCTACTCTCGCTTACAAGTTGGAGGAGACCTACTCTGTCGGTTCACACGCACTCACTATTGAGTATGCAGGAGATAGCAACCACAACGCCTCCACTGGAAGCGGAACCCTCAAGGTTGTGCAAGCGCCCTCTGGTATCTACGCATCCTCTGTCTCCGGGAAGGCGGGGGCGACTGTCACCTTGAAAGGCAAACTGACGCGCAAAACAGACAGCGCCCTGCTGACAGGCAGGACGGCGCGTTTCCAGATTGATGGCGTGGAGGTCGGTAGCGCTACTACGGACGGTATCAACCTGACGACGCTCGCCTACACGATACCCGCCAACTTTGCTACAGGAGCGCACGTTATCACCCTTTTATTCGATGGGGATGCGTTCTACCTGAGTTCGAGCGATAGCAGTAAGAACTTGACGGTGAAGTAGGGGCAAAAACGCCCGCACTCTGTCCTATTTTGGGCAGGGTGAGGGCGTTTTTCAAAACAGGACGAAAAATACGGCATCCCTACTTGAGAGTAATCGTCGTCGCCATGACAACGCGCACAGGTTGCCCGTTCCGCTGAACGATGGCGGTGAGGTTCATCTGCGACTGGTAGAGCGAGCCATCCGTAATATTGAGATAGACAGCCCCCGTTCCGGTAAGAACAGAACTCCCTTTCCCTGCGGTAATTACGTCCCAACGCGCTACCTTCTGCTTAGACAGCGTGGTAAACCCGACAAACTTGACGGTGTGCTGGATGATGTCCTTATTTCCCGCGCCGCTCTCCAGACGAATGTTGAACTTATCACCGACCTTGACAGGCTTTTCGGGAAGCGCGAAACCCACAACGCCCCCGCCTACCGGACTCCCCTCAATCCTACCGAGTTCGTCCACCTTCAAGGTAAAGGCGGTTGTTGGGCGCTCATTTTTTTTGACAGGCGCGTCGGAGAGTTCCAGTATCGCGCTCTTGCCCTGCAACCCCTTCACCGTAAGGGTGGAGAGAGAGTTCGAGCCGCCTTTCGGAGCGCGTCTCCCCTCTCCCATCGTCACCTTCGTCTCTACGTGGTAGACCCACGCATCTCCCTCGCTAAACTTCTTACGAAAAAGAAAGCCCTCTTTCGTCGTGGTCACTTGCGCGGGGGCGAGAGCGGGAATCAACAGGCTTCCCGCTCCCAAAAGGCTTATGATAAAGGCTTTCCATCCCTGATTCATCTGGCAGGTCTGTCTCCTATTCATCATCGCGTGACGAGAACCGAGCAGTGAGCGTGGCGCAAAACATTATCGCAGACGCTACCCAGCAGGAGGCGACGGAATCCGCCTTGCCCGCGCCCTCCGAGTACGATGAGGTCGCAACTTTCGCGCTCGGCGTAGGAGAGAATCGTCTCTGCGGGGTGTCCCGCCTCCTGAACGACATCTACAGGCAGACCATACGTCTGCAAAACGGACGCAGACTGCTCTTCAATCGCCCTGAGAACGTGCGCCTCGTGTTCTCCTGAAACAACATCCCGCGCAGAGACAAGGGGTTGCGGGGAGAGCGGGTCGTAGGTGTTCAGCACCGTGAGGCTGGCTTGACATCCCTTCGCTATCTCCGCGCCGATTTTGAGGGCGTGAACTGCGTGTTCCGAGCCATCCGAGCCTACCAGAATACGCTGAAAGCCTTGCGGGTTGTCGCGCACAATGAGAACGGGGCACTGCGCGTGGTGCGCCACCCCCTGCGAGATGCTACCGAGCAGAAGCGCCTCCCATGCGTTCAGCCCGCGCCCGCCCGCCACTATCAGCCCAACGCCCTCCGCCTGCGCCAACTCTAGGATACTCTCCACCGGACTGCCTATCTCCGGGAAGACGCGATAAGAGATTCCCGCTCTGTCCAGAGCCTCTCGCGTGTGTTGAAGTATCTCCTTTTGCGCCTCCTCCTCATACCCCAAAAGCAGACCGAGGGGGGGAGCCGCGTCCGCTTGGGGTCCCGTGTAGGCGCTTATCGCCAAAATGTCTATGACGTGAATAACCAACACCTCCGCCTGTAGCCGCTTCGCAAGGTCTCCTGCGACGCTCGCGGCTTGAAGAGCCTGCTGGGAACCGTCCGAACATAAAAGTATCTTCGTAACCATCTTACACACTCCTTCTTACCCGTGAAAACTACTGCCGTACAATCGTCGCGACCGTTTTTGCAGTGATGGGCTGTTCACCTGCCTGAACGCTTACATCCATCGTGACTGTGGTTGAGAGGGGCCAGCCATCCTCTTTCGATATGAGAAGGTTTATCACGCCCGTTATCTTCTGTTTTGGCGTAGGCTTCTTCGTCTTCTTCTTATTCTTAATATCGTCAGAAGAGAGAGAAAGAAGCATCTGCCAAAGAGCGGCATCCTTGCCTTTGTAGGGTTTGAAGCCGATAAATCGAATGTTGGACGAGCCGAGCTGTTTGAGTTTGATAGGAACCACGTCGCCCACCTTGAGGGGCTTTTCTGGGTACTCTATCTCTTCGCTTGGGTTCATTCGCCCCCCTGTAACGCTCTCCACGACCTGCCCTCTCTCCGTTATCTCGCTCTCTATGCGGCGCGCCTCCGACATCTTCTGCCCGTTCATCATAAGCTCGGTGGTCTCTATCGCCATTTTCGCTTTGGAGCCTACAACGTCCAGAATGGTCATCTTCATGCTGGTCGTCATCTTCTGATTGGACATATCGGGACCCGAAGGCATTTTGGGCAACCCTTTCGCCTGTATCACCGTAGATAGGGCGTAGTTGAAAACTAGCCCTTTCTGTAGTTTGCGCCGAAAGAGATAGCCTCCCCCAACTGGGGAAATCTGCGCTTTCGCGACGCTTGAGCCTCCCGCTCCACACGCTAACCCCGTGCAGAGAGCCGCCGCAAGCCATTTTTTCATGTAGTGCCTTTCCTTCTCTAAAATCTGTGTAGCCGCTTACTGTGATGCGGACTGCTTCGGCAAAAACGTGTTCTCTATCGGGTCGGGATAGCCTAAGATAATCCCCTTCCGCTTGAGTTCCGTCACCGCGTTAAACGCCCAGTGAGTCTTGGGAACGTCGGGAAATTGGGTAAAAACCAGATAATCCACCGAAGTTATCCCGATAGTGGCAAAGTCGTTTTTGAACTCCCCATAGAGGCGATTCACAAGTTCAAGGTCTTCTTTCGTGATGGTTGGCGTATGAATGTTGCGCTTGCTGGCTTCACGCATAGCCCTGTGAATCGCAACAATGGCTTCATAGCGGGAAGTCCGTCTACTACGTCCAAAAAGCGAAATAAAGAATAGCCCGCTACCGCGAGTTCTAAGGCTGAAATCATGTATGACGAAACCATACCAGGTATCCGGAGTCACCGAATCTCTAAACATATCGTTGGCGTTGAACTCAGGAGCGTTATCCTGTTTCTTCCACGCCACCTCTTTCTGAAAGTATCCCACCGCGTCCAGAATAGGTTTGAACTCCGCGACCAGTCCCTTCACAACGTTTTTATCCTGCGACATGAGAACAGGCGCGGGAGAATTCAACTTCCCTGCGTCTATCGTTTTCACCCTGTCCAGAATGCGAGCCAACTGCGTCGCCATGTCGTAAGGCGATAAATAGTTTCTATAGTCCTCGCGGGGCACTAAATTAGGCAACGAAGGTATGGAGAGGCGAATTGCCAGGCTGTCCAGCATTGCAAACGACCATGAATCTCGCGGCATCTCGTTAAGCCACCTCGACTGGTCTTTATAAGACGAGTCGGTAATTACGAGCTCCATCGGCTTCACAGTAGCGCCAATATCCTTGAGTACGCCCGCCAATTCGTCCGTCAGGCGTTGTATTTTTTGACGGTCTTCGAGCGTGACGGGAGGCGTATCTTTACCCTCCGTCCGCTCATCAAGCCGCTTCACAATGCGGTTCAAGGCGACTGCGGCTTCATAGCGTGTAGGAGGAGGTCCGTTGTGATACTTCAATTTCGTACTGGCGTTCATGAATTTTGAGTTCAGGTCGTCCACATAGGATACCACCCAGGAGTCCCAATCCATTGACTTAAAGGTATCTTGCGCTGGCGCGTTCGCCGCTTTGCGCGGGTTGGCGGCGCAAAGCGAATGAGTCAGTGCGAACAGGGCGCAGGTTATAATCACGGTTCGAGTCGTCATGGTGTGCCTCTCTTCTCTCTTCAATGCTACTTTTTCTTGCGGCTATCCTCTTATCGCGCTTCGTTTCAAAAGTCGGACAACAATTTTTCAAAATCTCTGAAAATAGCGAGAAACGAGCGTTTTTGAAATTAGGCGCTTATAACGCAAAAGCGAGAACTCTCGCCCCGCCCCTTGCCAAACTCCCGCGATTCAGGGCATAATCTACAGCGACAGCCTATTTCAGTTTACGGGCGGAATAGCCCGATTAGAAGGAGACAAGTATGCCCCAGATTACGGTTGAGGGGGAGAAGAGTTTTGAAGTGGACGCGGGAACGCGGCTCGTTCTCGGTCTCGAAGACAACGGCATTGACGTACTCCATCGGTGCGGAGGTATCGCACGTTGCACTACCTGCCGCGTCGAGATTTTGGCGGGGGAGGCGCCTCCCGCCAGCGAAGGCGAGACCAAAGCGCTCACCAAAGACCCCGACGACGACCTCTCCGCGTACCGTCTCTCCTGCCAGATAAAGGTAGAGAGCGACCTTACTGTCCGCGTCGCAAAACGCGCCCACGTTGAAGGCATGAATCCGGGTCCCCGTCCGCGCCCCTAGCCCCTCTTCTCCACTTTGTCCGCGCCGAGGTTCGAGAGAGCGTCGGCGCGTCTATTCTCTTCGCGGGGAATATACTGCACTCGCGAATACTCGAAGGCATCCAGTAGCGTTTTGGCGCGACGGTAGTACGGAATCAGATGCGGCTTCTTTACGGCGTAGGTTCCATTGAGTTGACACGCTATCAGTTGGCTATCCGTAAAGACCTCAAGGCGGTTGCACCCCGCCAACCGCGCCTCCTCCAACGCCCGAATCATCGCAGAGTACTCAGCCACGTTGTTGGTGGTAATTCCGAGCGGTTCGGCAATCTCTTTGACCGTCTCGCCCTCCTCATTCACAAGAAGCGCCCCGATACCCGCCACTCCCGGATTACCCCGTGAAGCCCCGTCCACCCATGCTTGCCAGTGCGCCATATCTCTTCTATCCTCTCGCCAAAACCAGCATACGGTGACAGTTATCGCAGTAGACCATCTCTCTCTGCGTACTCGCCGCCACGAGAATGCTACTCGGCAGTTTCATGCGACAGCCTTCGCAAGAGCCGCCGTCAATAATCGTGGAGACCGCTTTCCCGCCCATGACCGCCCTCATCTTGTCGTACTTGGCTAAAAGGTTCGTCTCTACCGCCGCCGCCGCCTCTTTTCGTTGCACCGTGAGGGCGCGTCCCTGATTCGCCAACTCCTCCGCCCGCCCCTTATAACGGTCTTGCGTTGTTTTCAGGGCGCGTGTCGCGGTCTTGAGGGCGGTCTTCGCATTCGTTTCGCGGGCGCTCTCCGCGCCTAGCATATCGTTCAGCCCGACAAGTTTCTCTTCTAGGCGAATAACTTGGCGTTTGAACATCTCCAACTCTTCCGACATTGCAGAGAGTTCTTTGGGGTTACGCACTGCGCCGCCATACAGTTTTTTCTCCTCCTCCACATACTTCGTCTTGATAGACTTCTGCTCTAGTTCGTTATCAAGAATATCGGCTTGGAGGGAGTGCGTCTTCGCTCCTATCTCCGCGACGACTTGCTTCGCCTGCTCGTAGGCGGCGCGTTCTGCGCGTCCCGGGTCGAGATGGGCGAGTTCCCTTTTTATGCTATCTATGGCGGTGTCTATCTGTTGTAGTGCGTGTAACGCAGAAAGTTTTTCTTTCAAGGGATTTGGCTCCTCGCGAGTCGGTTTGGCTATACTCCTAGTAGTTCGACGCGGACAGCGGAAAGCCCTTCTTTATTCATAAAATGCCTCTATTTGTCGCCGCGACGGATAGCCACACGCCGCTCATAAGCCCCCACGCAACTCAAAACCAGAAACGCAACCAGAGAGAGAATGAGCGTATAGCGCCACGCCTCCTCGTTTTTGCCCGCCTGCACGGAGGCGTAGAGCGCGAGAGGAAGGGTCTGTGTGCGCGAAGGAATGGAGCCTGCCACCATCAGCGTCGCCCCAAACTCGCCGAGCGCCCGCGCAAACGCCAGCGCCAACCCCGCGAATACCCCCCGATACGCCATCGGGATAATCACCCAAACGAGGAGAGCGCCCTCTCCCGCGCCGAGCGTGCGCCCCGCCTCTAGCAGTTCCGTTTCTACGGCGGCGAATGCGGAGGTGGCGGTGCGGATGAATAGAGGAAGCGCCATCACGGAGGCGGCGATAGCGGCTCCTTGCCATGTGAAAACGAGGTGTACGCCTATCTCATTTACCCAGCGCCCTAGCGCCGCGCCGCGCCCCAAAATCATCAGCAGGTAGAACCCAACGACGGTGGGAGGCAAAACGAGAGGGAGGGAGAGTAACGTCTCTAGGAGAGCCTTACCGGGAAACGGACGACCATGCGCCAGCCACCAACTCGCCAGAACTCCTATCGGGAGAACTAAGAGAGTGGCGGAGCCAGCCACTTGAAGCGACAGCCAGAGCGGAGACCAGTCCATCGTTCCCGCGTCCATCAGGGCGTTTTCCTCGATTTGGCGGAAGGCGCGGGCTTGGCGGACGGAGGTAGCGCGAAGCCATAGCGAGAGAGAATCGTTTGCGCGGCGGGAGTTTTGAGGAAGACGACGAAGTTTCGAGCGGCGGAGGAGTTCGTAGCCCCAACGACAACAGCGGCGGGATAGAAAATAGGGACGTGGTCTTTGCCGGGCGTGGCTTGCTGAACGATGCGAACTCGCGCCTTTTCGGACTGCGCGTCGGTAGCGAAAACGATTCCCGCCTCCGCATCGCCATTTACGACGTAGGTGAGCGTCTGCCGCACGTTCTCCCCAAAAACCGCTTTTGGCTGAATAGCCACCCACAGCCCTCGCTTCGTCAGCGTCTCTTTGGCGTATCGCCCAGAAGGAACGGAATCGGGATTGGAGAGGGCGATATGCTTCACGGAAGGGTTGAGCAGGTCTCCCCACTGCTTGAGGCTACTTCTGAGGGGCGCGATAAGCGCGAGGCGGTTTCCGGCGAAGTCCGCGCGTGTGTTCGCTTCAATACGCCCCTTTTTTTGCAGAGCGTCCATCTCTTTCGGGGAGGCGGAAGCGAAAACATCCACAGGCGCGCCCTGCTCTATCTGCTGTTGTAGGGTTCCCGACGCGGCGAAGTTAAACCTCACAACGGTCTGAGGATGTTGTTTTGTATAGGCGGTTCCAATAGCGTTAAAGGCGTTGGAGAGGGAAGCCGCCGCCGACACAAGAATCTCATCGGCGCGTAGAGAGGATGGCGACAGAATGCAGAGGGCGAGTATTAAGAGACGGAGAGCGGATTTATTCATAAATAGCCGGGTTTCCTCGCCACGTACCCTTAAAGGGCGGCGAAAAGCGGTGAGTTTGAGTATATGATACCTCTTATCACTCCCGGCTATGAATGAAAACAGGAACGTCTTACGTTTACGGAACGAACTGTTCGTTGTTTGCGGGATATGCGGGCGCGTTTGCAGGTCCCACTTTGTCGTCCGTGTAGCTACTCGCCCAGAAGTCGGGCGGGCTGTCGCTAGATGTTACGGTGTTGTTGACTCCCTTGATTCCGTGCTTTAGGTAGCCGACAATCGCCCAAATCTGGTCGTCTGTTAAGTGGCGGATTGCAGTCCACGGCATAGGCGGAGCCAGATAGTGCGGTGTAGCCGGGAAGTTCCCAACGCCCGGCGTTGCCGAAGTGATGATGACGCTAGGCGTATCCATGGGGTCGAGACCGTATTTGAGGGCGTTGTACACCTGCCTATCTTCGTGCATTCCAAGCCCTGTAGCATCGGGGGTAAGGTTCGCGGGATAGGTCTTGAAGGGTCCTATCTGGAACGGCTGTCCTGGCGTGCCGGCATGGTAGCCGGATAGCCAAACGCCGTCGGAGGGGTCGTCTTTGCCTGCGTTGTGGCAGTCAGAACATCCCAGCGCAAGAACGAGTGAACGCCCCTGCTGAACTTGTGCGGATGTGACTTTGGGATTCAGTAGCGGAGGGCTAGAGACCTCGCCTCCAGAAGAGCTACACCCAAAAGCGACGACGAGCAAGGCTCCTGCGGAGAGAGCCATAAGAAGAGGGGTTAGACGCGACGACAGCGTCGCAAATTTTCGAGACATACTTTCCATAAACCTCCAATGTAACAAGGATTGACCAGCGGACTATACCTCTCTACAAGAGA
>CAIJLM010000530.1 GCA_903821495.1 uncultured Chthonomonas sp.
CGCCGAACCGATAAAAACGCCCTACGGCACGCGCAGACCCGGCAAACGCGCCGCGCACTCCTAACCTTATGCCACTCAACAACGACAACCGCTACTCAATAGACGACTTCCACCTTGCGACAGAGAGCGTAACGCGCACGTTGCCGCGTGGCATCGTGCTACGTCGAGGAAGGGAGGCGGACGAGCAGGCGACCTTTGAGGTCATGCGGCGGGCGATGGGCTTTGACCTCGCCTTTGACAACCACTCCGCCCTGCGAAACCACCTCCGCGAATCGCCGGACTGTAGTTTCTGGTTGGCGGAAGACACCCCTCGCTTCGCGCGTCACCGCACAGTAGGCTACGCCCGAAGCGTCGTCCGCGATTCGGTTTGGAGCCTCACAGAGTTCTTTGTGAACCCCGATTTTCAAGGGCGCGGCGTGGGAACCGCCCTGCTAGAGCAGTGCCTTGAGGAGGGAGTTCGGGCTGGGGCGGATACGCGCCTCGTTCTCGCCTCTATGAATGGCGGAGCGGATTCGCTCTATATTCGCAAATTGGGCTGTCTACCGCGCCTGCCTATGATACTACTGGCGGGATCGCCACTCACCCTGAAACTGCCTCCCGAACGGGAGAACACTATCCTCGAAGCGGGACAGATTCGCGGACTGCTAGAGCCTCATAACCTCTATGCGGAGCCGATAGTTCTCAATCCTGAGACGGAATCGATACTGAACGCGCTTGACAGGGAGGGGATAGGTTTCGCGCGCCCTACTGAACACCGCTTTCGCCAGACGCTTATCGCGCAAGGGCAGTGCGTCGGAAGGCTCTTTCGGAAAGGTTCTGATACGGGCGAAATCGTGGGCTACGCCTACGCGGGAGCGCAACATCAAGGACCCATCTACGCGAAAAACCCGAACGATTTGCCGCGTATCTTCCTGCATATCACGCAACAACTGCGCCAACGACTACGGGGTGCTCCTATCGCCTCGTTTTCGCCGACTTTAGACTACTACGCCTCCCTCGCTGGAACCAACGAAACCCTGCTTCCATGGCTTGCCGAGTGCGATTGGCGTATCATCTTTCACTATCTCTATATGAGTTCTCGCCCGATGGGACAACTTGACCGCTATGTGGGACACAATCCGCTCTATGTTTTGTAGACTAGCCGTGAAACAGACCGCTCTTCTTACTCTCTTCGCCCTATCCACTCTTAACGCGCACGCCCAACGCGCCCCCAACCTCGCCCGTAGCCTTAGCGCTTCGATGGGCGCGGAGGGGCGCGTGATGTGGATTGACGCGACCGCGAACTTCTGGCGCAAAAAGAGGGTTAATGGGCGCGATGAACTGATTCCCTTCACCACCACCCGCGAAGGCATCGCGGAAATCGTTCAGAAGTGCAAAACCGCGCACGTCAATACGCTTGTGGTGGACGTGAAGCCGCTTGTGGGGTACGTCGTCTTTCCGAGCAAAGTTGCGCCGCGCCTCACCTCATGGCAGGGGCGACCACTCCCGGATATTGATATTCTGCAAGGCTTTATTGAGGAGGGGCATAAGGCGGGGTTGCGCGTTCACGCCTCTCTGAACATTCTGGGCGAAGGGCATAAGTACTACAGCGTGGGGCTTGCCTACGACAAACCGGAGTGGCAGAGCGTGGTCTACGCTATCAATCGGGGGATGATTGCCAGCAATGGAGCGCGCCTTACGTTTCGCGTTCCGAAAGAGCCAGACAATCCCGATAAGCCCCTGCTTATCACAGATGATGGCGCGAAAGCGGATGCGGGTATCGAGCGCATCGGGCTTGACCGCCCCGACAAGGACGACACGCAGAGCGGTAACGCGCCCTTTGGGAAACAACTACACGTTACCGTAGACTCGGCGAACCGTGTGGAGGGGATTATCGACGGCGCTCTGCTGGGCGAGGAGCCGCTTACGCCCCCGGAAGATGGGCGCATGATGGTCGCGAAGATGGAATCGGACAAGAACTGGATAACGAAAAACCTTGAGCCGGGCTCTTTCGTCGCTTTCGATATGAAGACGGAGTTTACTCCTATCGCGGAGGCGAAGAGCGAGAAGATAGCCTGCTTTGTCAACCCGCTTCACCCGGAAGCGCGAAAGCATGAGATAGATTTAGTGCGTGAGATTGTGACGAACTACGACATTGACGGCATCGTGCTGGATAGGTGCAGATTCAGCAATATCTACAACGATTTTAGCGACCTATCGCGGCAGGCGTTTTCGCGCTGGCTCGGCAAGCCCGTCAATCGCTGGCCCCAAGACATCTTCTCCTTCTCTTTGCAACCGGGCAAGAAAATTGTGCAGGGTCCTCTCTTTAAGTTGTGGCTGGAGTTTCGCGCTACCGTAATTCACGACTTTGTGGCGGAGTTGGCGCGTAATGTGCGTAGCCTCAAGCCGAACATCACGCTAGGAACCTACGTCGGAGCGTGGTATCCCTCCTACTACGAGGTGGGTGTGAACTGGGGGAGCGAGAAGACGCACCTGCGCTATAGTTGGTTCACGGAGGAGTATCCCAAAACGGGGTACGCGGAGTTCTTCGACTGGATAGCGCTGGGGAGTTATCATCGGATACCGAACAAAGAGGAGGCGCGACGGCAGGGCAAAAGCCCGAACGCCTCCGTTGAGGGCTTGACGGAGCTGGGTAATACGGCGATTGCGAACGCGGCTTTCACCTACGGGGGCATCTTCGTTCCCGACTATCGGTACAACCCGGAGGCGCTGGTCAAAGCGTTGGAGGCGGCGAGCCGACAGGGGCAGGGCTGGATGATTTTCGATTTGAGTTATATTGAGGAGTTCAACTTCTGGTCGCTGATAGAGGCGGCTACTAAGACCCCCGCGCCTGCGCCCGATTCGCTCCGCTCGCTTCTGACAGTGATTCGCTCGGCGATGGATGTGACGCGGTAACGCAGCGACTGCGTTAGGAACCTTATCGTCACGTAGTCCC
>CAIJLM010000531.1 GCA_903821495.1 uncultured Chthonomonas sp.
CAGGCGAACCCTAACCTGAATATCGCGGTAGACCGCGCTCATGTTTTCAATCAGTTGACTGCGCTTCTTACGACGCAATCGGGGCAAAAAGAGGAGTTGGCGAACCTCTTAGAGCGAGGCGAGATAGCGACAATTGAACGCAACTCGGATGCCGGACAGCCCCCGCGTTGCGTCGTGGTGGTATCAGGAACGCGCCAAGAGGATTCCGAGCGCGTGACGCTGGTAGACATTCCTTTCATAAGCGCCCTACAAGGCGCTGGGTTAAAAGTGTTGGTATGCGAGCCAGAGAAGGTTGTCGTCTCCGACCTACTCACCTATCAGAGCGCCCGCCTCACCCTCCCTTCAGTAGAAAAAGTGAACTCCGACATGGGGAGGTGTCAACTGATATTCGCTTTGAAAGACCTGCTCACTCCCTCCGACCCCTCTTCTCAAGAGAACTCTTCCACCCAAAGCCCATGATATCCGTACTTATTCCCGCCTATAACGAAGCCGAGCGCATTGAAGCCACGATACAGGCTCTGCGCTCTCTGCCTTACGAGTTCGAGATAGTGGTGGTGGACGACGGCTCATCGGACGATACCGCGAAACGCGCCGAAACAGCGGGCGCGGATGTCGTTTTTCGTCAGAAGAACAGCGGCAAGGGACGAGCGTTGGCGACTGCCTTCCGCTTCGCTACGGGCGATACGATACTGCTACTGGATGGCGATATAGGCGCTACAGCGACGGAGGCGAGTTGCCTGCTGGAGCCTGTTCTCAAAGGAGAGGCGGATATGACGATAGCGCTCTTCCCTGTGATACCGGGCAAGGGCGGCGGCTCTGGCTTCGTGGTGGAACGCGCCCGCGATGGAATTGAGGGGCTGACGGAAAGGGTGTTCCAAGCGCCGCTCTCCGGACAGAGGGCGCTGAGGCGCGAAGTGTTGGAGACGTGCGGCTTTGCGGAGGGATGGGGGATGGAGGTGGCGCTGACCGTCCGCGCCCTGCGTGCAAAGTATCGCGTATTAGAGGTTCCTACACAGATGACGCACCGCGTTACAGGACGCGACTGGGCGAGTAGAATCCACCGCTTTAGGCAGTATCTAGCAGTCGGGCGCGTGCTGAAAATGTTGGAGCGAGAACCCTCCACGCTCTCCAAAAGGAAGCCGAAACATGGATGAGATTGGCGGAGACCCGGGCGTGTCGCTCTTCTCTGGCGGTCTTTTCTCTCGTCTCGACGCTTGCGACAAGGCGCTTCAAAGCCTAAAACTGCGGAACAGCCCTCTCGGACGACTGCTCGCCCTCACCGATGTCAATGCGCGGGGGCTGATTCTCGCAGTAGCCGCGCTTCTACTCCTGATACTGCTTCCGCGCTTGGTAGAGGGTTTTTTGCATCGGCGCGGCTACGTCCGCCCCAACTTCCGCAACGATTCGATTCCCATCTGCTATGGTCTTTTTCCGCTTCTGTTCTGCGTCGCTCTCTTCCTCCTTACGCTCTACCTCACGCCCTCCTCTACGCCCCTCTACTCGCTCTGGATAGTGGCTATCGTAGTTTTCGGGCTACTTGGCTACTGGGACGACACACGCGGTAATCGGGACTATCGGGGGCTGAAAGGGCATATTCGCGCCCTCTTCGTAGAGCGCAAAGCGACGACGGGCTTTGTGAAGGCGGCGGGGGGATTGATGTGCGCCCTCTGGCTAGGCTGGCGGTTATATCCTTCGGAGGGGCGTTTTCTGGTCGCCGCGCTGCTGATAGCCCTCTCTGCGAACGCGATAAACCTGCTGGATGTGCGTCCGGGACGCGCTTGCGGAGTCTTTTTGGCGCTAGGAACGCCCCTCTTCTAATACAGGGGTTGCGTCCCATGATTTCTCCCCTGTTCTATGCGGTTCTGAGCGCGTGGCAGGTATGGCGGCGAGACAGTCGGGGGCAGGTGATGATGGGGGATACAGGGAGCAATGTTCTGGGCGCGAGTTTGGGGCTGGCGTTAGCGAGTCCCTCCTTTTCGCTATGGGTTCAGGTTGTGACTACGCTCGCCTTGATTGCGCTACATGGCGTTACAGAGCGAGTCTCGCTCACCGCGCTTATCGAAAGCAAGCCTGCGCTAAAGTGGCTGGATAGCCTGACGGGGGTACGGTGAGGGGCGGTTTGTGCATAACCTTGTGGCATAGGTTAGAGGGAAGGTAATACGCCCTAGCCCCTAACCCCCTTCCCAAAATGGGTTCAGGGGTGGACAGGCTAGG
>CAIJLM010000532.1 GCA_903821495.1 uncultured Chthonomonas sp.
GGTCGCGCCAGAAAAAAACGCGCCGAAAAAGGAGCCTTAGAGTGATAGAGATTGATATTGAATTCGTAAAGACCATCGCAAAAGAAGCGGGCGAGAGAGCCATTGAGATGCAGAACGCGATGACCCCGGAACTGAAAGCCGACAACTCGTATGTGACCAACATAGATAGGGAGACGGAGCGGTTCGTGCGCGGCAGACTTGAGGAGCGGTATCCCGACTTCGCTTTTCTGGGCGAGGAGTTCGGGCGGCATGGAAGCGACGACGCGCCGCTCTGGGCGGTAGACCCGATTGATGGAACCACGAACATGGTCTTCAATATCCCGATATGGTGCGTCTCGATAGGGCTTATCTATCAGGGAGAGGCTATCGCGGGAGTTATCTACCTACCACGCACCAACGAACTTTTCTGGGGAGTGAAGGGGGAGGGGGCTTTCTGCAACGGCGTTCGCCTCCAAACGCGAGACCGCTCGGAACTCCACCCTGAAGACACGCTTGGCTTTACAAGCGGGGCTATCAAGCGGATGGAGACCTCGTTACTCACGGGGCGCTTGCGCTGCCTGGGAAGTATCGCCGCCGACATCGCCTACACAGCGCGGGGAACCCTCTGTAGCCTTGTGGGGTGGAACGAGGGCGCGTATGACATGGCGGCGGCGCTCTGCATGGCGCATGAGGCGGGTTGCGTAGCGGAACATCTGAACGGCGAACCGCTCGATTTGGGGCGCACTCTCCGCGAGGGCAAAACTCACGCGCCTTTCGTCGTAGCGCCGCCGAACCTCGCGAAGTTTTTGCAAGAGAACATCCAACTCAGGATTCCGGTAGGAGCGAAGGAGTAGGGCGTTCTCTTGCATTGAATAGCCTAAAGTAGCCACCTTTACAAGGCGAACCGTTTCACCGCATCGCAACCAGAGCGGTTCCTTCCGGCTTCTTCAGAAACTCGACGAACTTCTTCTCCTCTTGTAGCCCTTGGCGAACGCCGAGAACCCTGTTGTCGGGGCTTATAGCGACGTAGGTAGGCAGAGCGACGGAGTTCGTCAGTTTCTCTTGAAACGCCTTGTTCTTCTCATCCTGCGGACTGTCTCTATCCGTATAGAGGCGTACAAGAATATAGTTGTTTAGCTCGCCTTTCACCTCTGGCTTGGGAAAGACGTTCCTCTCCATCAGGCGGCAGTTCACGCAGGTCACGCCCGTAAAGTCTATAAAGAGCGTCTTATTCTGCGCCTTCGCCAACTTCACCGCCTCCTCATAACTCTCTAGCCAAACCTCCTGTTGCGCGGTCTGAGCGGTCTGCTGTTTCGCCTTCTCCCAGCGCCCCGTATACTCAGGCGGGGGCGGGAACGCCTCGAACCAGCGCAAGTCAGCCCCCAGCATTGCGGCGAACAGGTAGAGCGCCACGCCAAGCGTCCCGACACCGGCTAATCGTCGCACCGCTCCAATTTTATCCCCTTCGCTATCGTGCGGCAGGCGAAGCAAGCCTAGCAGGTGAAGCCCCGCAATCGTCGTGACTAGCGCCCATACCGCAATGAAAACGGGGCGACTTAGCCAGTGTCCGCTCCATACCATGTCGGCGTTGGAGAGGAACTTCATGGCGGCGGCTAACTCCATAAAGCCCATGTACGCCTTTACGGTCACGAGCCACGAGCCGGACTTGGGAAGCGCGGCGAGCTTCTGCGGGAAGACCGCCAAAAAGAAGAAGGGCGCTGCGAACGCTGAACTGAACGCGAACATCCCAATTATGGGGTAGATGTAGCCCTCTTTCGCGCCCGAAGCGAGTAGCGTTCCCACATAGGGCGCGGTGCAGGTGAAGGAGGTGAGGGTAAAGGTAAGCCCCATCAGGTAGGGTTGGAGATATCCGCCCCTCTGCGACGAAGCGGACTGCGCCTTATTTGCCAAGCCTGAGGGCAACGCTATCTCATAAAAGCCCATGAGGTTGAGCGCCAACGCGATAAACAGGATAGCGAAGCCAAGATTGAGATAGGGATTCGTGCCGAGTTGGGAGATTTTTTGCGCTCCGAATAGCGCGGAGACCGCCACTCCCAGAAACGTAAACGTGCTGATAATACCAAAACTGTAGGAGGCGGCTCCCATCACTCCGCCGCCGCGCTGTCCCGCTTTGCGTTTTGTAAAATAGCTGACTGTAATGGGAATCATAGGAAAGACGCAGGGGGTGAGAAGCGCTAGCAGTCCTGCGCCGATAGAGTAGCCAATAAACGAGAGAAAGCCTTTTGATTTTGCTTGGCTGAGTTCGTCTTGAGTCTGATTGTTCGGAACGCCTGAAGATTGAAAGGAGTGTAGGGGGGCGGGACTGTCCTGCGGATCCCCTACCAGAACTATGTAGCCGCCTAACTCCGAGTTGTAGCCACGCGCCTGCGCTTTTGGCAGGGTGGCGACGGGCTTCAGACGGTTGGGGCGCGCTTTTCCCGCCGCGACGTTGAAGGTGATTTCCACCTCCTCCTTCGCCGCGGGGATACAGGAGGAGGCGCAAGCCATAAAGCGCACCTGTAGTTTGACCGTCTGTTTGCCCTTCGCGTTTTTATCAATGGTAACAGGAATGCCGAACGACGGCGTTCCGTCAAACGACTCGGAGACTATGTTTAACGCAGGCTCTCTCTCTCTATGCGGGGCAGGTTGTACAGGGTTTCCGACAGCCCTCACTCCTCCCGATAGGATTTTGATGGTAGTGCGAGTCGGTCCCCCATCCGGTTGCGTTAGCGAATAGATGTGCCAGGGCTTGACGATGTTCGCGGTCAGAACAATCTGAGCGCCCTCGCCTGCGCGTGCATCGGTCTGCGCTAGTTTCGCCGTCCACTTTACATA
>CAIJLM010000533.1 GCA_903821495.1 uncultured Chthonomonas sp.
CGCGCCCTATCTCTCTCCTGCGGCGGTGGATATCTGCCGGAATGAGCGTATAGGGTGCCTTGACTTTGCCGGAAACGTATTACTGACGTTTGACCATGTTTATATTGAGCGCACAGGGAAGCTTAATCCTTTCGCAGTCAAGCGCGACTTGCAGACGCTTTACGCACCCAGAGCGGAACGTGTTCTCCGAACGCTATTAAATAGCCCTCGAACGGAATGGCAGGTGCAACGCCTGGCGAAGGAGGCGAAGGTTAGTCTGGGATTGGCTTCCAACGTCAAGAAACTACTAGACCAGCGGGAGTGGTTGCGAAAGGCGACTTCCGGTAGCGGGTTTACCTTGGTCGCGCCGGAAGAACTTCTACAGGAGTGGGTTGAGAACTGGCGCCCGAAGCGGAACCAGATTCAAGCGTTCTACTCGCTCAAGTCGGTCTCAGATAACGAATACGACCTGGGACAGGTGTGCCGACAGCAAGGCGCCTCCTGCGCTTTGACAGGACTTTCCGGCGCGGCGCGATACGCTCCTTATGTGCGCTACCAGAAGATGAGCGCATATGTCGTAGGCGATGTTCGCGGCATCGTAGCGCATTTGGGCTGGAAGCCCGTCAGTAGCGGCGCGAATATCCATCTCATCACGCCTTACGACGAAGGCGTCTTCTACGCAAGCGAGGAGAGAGGCGGAGTGCAAACAGTTTCCTCCGTTCAGGTCTATCTGGATATGCAACAGGAAAAAGGGCGCGGAGAGGAAGCCGCCGCCTATCTTTTAGAGGAGGTCATACGCCCGACATGGTAGAAGGACGTAGAGATTATACAGGGGAAGAGGTCGAAGCGGCGCGCGCCGTTCTGCTCGAACTCGGGCATATACTGTCCGAGTATTGGGATGGCATCGTATTAGTGGGCGGATGGGTTCCCTATTTTATCACGCCTCAAGCGACCGCTCCCCATGAAGGAACCAAAGATGTAGACCTCGCCCTAAACCCGCGAAAGCTCGGCGAGAGCGGTTACAGCACGATTGGCGAGATATTGATGCAGTCTCTGTATCAACAAGATACGAAGAAGGCGTTCCGTTATTACCGGACAGTTCCGATTAAAGGGCGTTCGGTGCGTGTTATGGTGGATTTTCTGACGGGATCGAACGGGGGCGACGCGGAGGAAGGACGACTTCAGGAGATTCAAGATGTGATGGCAAGCGCGTTACATGGCTGTGATGTCGCCTTCCTAGATCCTGTGGCGCAGGACTTTACAGGAATTTTCCCAGACGGCGGGAAAGACGAAGTTGCGTTGCGTGTCGCCTCCATCCCGTCTTTTCTCGTTATGAAGGGATTCGCACTGCATAATCGTGGCGGCGCAGACGGGCGCAAAGACGCCTACGACATCTACTACTGTGTAAAGAACTATCCTGGCGGGGTTGAGGCGTTGGCGGCGCTCTTCCATCCCTATTTGGAGAACCCGTTGATACAAGAAGGTCTCTCTCGAATCGCGGAGAAGTTCGCCACATTAGAGCATATCGGTCCCCAATTCGTCTCCGACCGAGGGGAAAACAAAGAGGAGATTGAGCGGTTACGACGGGATTCTTATGAGCAAATTCAGGCATTCTTGAATCTTTTAGGCAAGTAGCGTAGGATGCTTTGCGAGGGCTTTCACTATAAGAAAAGATCCTTTGTAGTCTATCCTGCACTCATTTCGTCCAAAATACAGGCTACAAAGGGTCGTATATTGTGATGAACGGACGCCTCTTCTAGCGCCTCCATGTAACGCATTCGATTTTCTAAATGCACGATAGTCCACGGATACCCGCCGCTAGCAAACATCGCATTCATTAAAAAACGCCCAATCCGCCCGTTTCCATCGGAATAGGGATGGATAAATACAAAGACAAAGTGTCCGAGTATGGCTCGCACCACCGGACTCTCTTCTTGAGCGAGGAGATCGAAGAGCGTGTCCATAGCGTCGGGGAGCGCATGAGAGGGCAACGGCACGTGGCGCGACCCCCGAATATAAACAGGGGTCTGACGATATCCTGCAAGAGTGGCAGGCGTGAGCAGACCCGCTTGCACAGAAGGCGAGAAGAGCGCCCTGTGCCATTCATGATGCACACGCCTTACTAAAGGAGTGGTCTCCGCGCCATTCAGAATGTCGCGGACGCACTCTTTCACTAAGCGGAACGCCTCCCAATACCCTCGCGCGGCAAGCGCGTCTGTGGTTTCTCGGTCAGCCGGGTCAGATCCGGGATTCCATAATCCTTTACGGACTCTCTCTATGAGAGTTGGAGTCGCCTGATACCCCTCGATGGAGAGTGAGTGATAGGCATCCTGCACGTACTTCTCCTCTAGTTCAGCCAGATAGGCATTTGTGTCGAGGGTTTCCGATGGCGGGGCGGGGAACGTTTCAAGGACCGCCCCGCGCATATTCGCCCACATTCCTTGAAGTCGCGGGACGTAGGGCGACAGCGGACGCGCCGCGGATAAGGAGCCTGCAATAGGCGTCTTAAAAGGGTCGCTTTCGCGGATATCGTAGCCAGCGCTCTGCATCGTTTTTACAATTCTGTCCGCTGTCAAGGCGTCTCCAAGGTGTCGAAAGGCTCCCGCAAGCCTTCCCCCAACCACGCTACGTCCGTTTTCAAGCAAACTGCTTATTAGCGAGGTTGGGTTGTGTATCATACGAAGCGCAATGACAGAATCCTCAGGGTTGCTACGGAAGAAACTCTCAGGGACACGGAGCAACGCTTCGCTCAACTCCATAACGCGGACTCCGTTTATCTGCACGGTGCGCTCAGGGAAATTGCCTCGTTCTTGATAAATAAAAAGAGATGTGTCAAGGCAAAGCGAGAGAACTTGCTGTCCTGGAGAACGCCGCATAATGGCGAGTTGTCTGGGAACGACGGTTGACCCCGTCAGGAGATGCAAGGACGATTCTGGAAGAAGGCAGTAGTCCTCTCCGAAACGTGCGGTCAAGTACTGGCGAAGGAAGCCCCAATAGTAGCCATACCATGCGGTGGACCCAGCGTATAGGGTGGGATTCTTCACAAAATACCATCCACGTATAATCTCTTGAAGGAAACCCGCCTGTGTAAGGCGCGTGAGGTAGGTCCGGCTCAGACTTGTAGAGCGAACAATGCCCTCATTTTGGGCGGTGTGCATTTTCTCTAGGGCGGCGGCGAGTTTTTCGGCGGGTGTAGACATCTTATCTCGTTGGTTTAGATACGAATACTATACCCTTTTTCGGGTTTTTTGTCTAGTTTAGCGCTGTACTATTTGTCTAGTTTGATGTAACAATACATACTGCATGGATCGCTTCCGTCCACTTAGGCTGATACAGTTTGACCGCCAAACGCATGAAGAGATCGCGCAGAGGCGCAGGGTACAACACACAGGCATCGAGGATGGCGTCCTGCATTAGTACATTCCGAGATTCTGGGATCCGGCGACCAACTCGTCTAGTCCGCGATGCCGCTCGGCATCCTCTCGCTCTTTGTAACGTAGTAGATCGCCCAGCAATCGGTTGCGAGCGCCACGACGTTTTGTCCGCGCCCCAACTCTCTGAGCATCTTGGAGAGCAAGGAAAGGGTCGCTCCCGGTAGCGACCGTTCCGCCTTTTCGTCATCTGGTCGCTCAATACTTACGCGCAACGTTATCCGCTGTAACGGTAGGTCATCTTCTCCCAGCAGATGCTGTAGCGCGATACTGGAAGCCTTCGTTTGTTGGGATTCAACCTCTGATAGTGGCTTAGTTGTGAGTTGCGTCAGGGTTTGCATAGTGTTCTCCTTCTTCTATTATACGAAAAGAACGCAAGGAACAATGTCAATGATTTTACTAAGAGAGAGTTGTATTTATTGTCCGATATTGCTTACTTTTTCTATAAAATAATGATAGATGGATAAATTCCTGAGCATCTCCCAAAAGCCCGACGCGAGGCTTTATAATGCGTAATCTGGTTAGTGTTTTCGTCTTTATTCTAATTATATGTGCTAAAATAGAATAAAGACCTGAGTCATTCTATTTTTTAGAACAAGGAGAAGGAGTATGAAACGAGGAATGCAGGGGCGGGAGTGGCTTCAACGAGTCCCGGAAGAGCCCTTTCGAGCTTTCATACCGCATCCCCTTCCTCCTGAACCGCCTCTCGTATGGGACACAACAATGTCGGATGCGCTTGAACGCGCTAATCGCGCTCTGGGACGATTGGACGGGCTGTCCTTGCTCCTGCCAGACCTCTCCCTGTTTCTCTACTACTACGTTCGTAAAGAGGCTGTCCTCTCCTCTCAAATTGAGGGAACGCAGTCTTCCCTGTCCGACCTGCTCCTCTTCGAGAGCGAGGAAATGCCAGGCGTTCCCCTCAATGATGTCCGAGAGGTCTCCAATTACGTCGCCGCAGTGAACTACGCCAGCGACAGGATTGCTAAGGGAGATCCCTTGACGCTACGCCTTATCCGGGATATTCACGCTGTTTTGCTCGCTCAGGGGCGCGGAGAGGACAAACAACCCGGTGAGTTCCGAAGGTCCCAGAACTGGATAGGCGGTTCGCGTCCCGGCAACGCCGCCTTTGTGCCTCCCCCGCCAACGGAGGTAATGGGTTGTCTGGACGCTTGGGAGAAGTTCCTGCACGATATACCCGAACGAACCCCAACCCTCATCAAAGCGGCGTTGCTTCATGTGCAGTTCGAGACCATTCACCCGTTTCTGGATGGCAACGGACGTATCGGGCGCCTGCTTATCCCTCTTCTGCTGGTCTACGAAAAGGCTCTGGAGCAACCCCTACTCTATCTGAGTCTCTACTTTAAGACCCATCGCGCCACCTATTACGACCTATTGCAAACCGTTCGTCAGAACGGCGATTGGGAAGGTTGGGTGGCGTTCTTTTTAGAGGGAGTCGCGGAGACGGCGGAACAGGCGACTCGCACTGCACAAGCCATCTTCCGACAGACCGCCGAAGACAGGCAGCGTATTGAGGGTACGGGGAGGTCAGCAGGAACCGCTCTGCGCCTCCATCACTGGATGCAACGGAAACCTGTATTCACCATCATGGAGGCATCTCGATCTCTTCAAGTCACACCGCAAACCGTTATAAATAGTCTGAAACGGTTGGAACCTCTTCATCTGGTGCAAGAGGTGAGCGGACGGCAACGCGGTCAGGTATTTGTCTACGGCTCCCTGATGAAACTTTTGGGAGAATAGACAAGAAGTTGATGACGCGCCCCTATTCGTTTTTAGGGTACAGTTTCTATGTGAAATAAGCCCCTTTGGTATGCACATAGAACGCAGACGCGAGATGGCGAGAGCATCGCGGGACGGCATCTGGCAAACCAGTATAGACCCCTTGATAGGCTTTTGGGAGAACTACCAAAAGGAAGGAGACCCGTATGGAAAATGAGATCGGAGAGATAGAGAATGTCGCATGGGTGCAGGTGGAGAGAGTGGATGAGGTAGAAGGCTCTGTAGAGCTACATCGGGCGCGGTGCGTTATCGCTGCCCGAGCCGTTGAGGAGTTACGCGACATTTTGAAAGGCATCCAGAGCGAAGGGGTGAAACAATCTCTAGAGATAGGCGAGATAGTCATTGAAGAGAATGACAAAATTACGGAAGACCTACGCTTAGAGCGCGAAGCAATACTTCAAGAGAACGAAAAACTCACAGAGGAAGTAGAGCGAGCGCTTGAGAAACGCAAAAAGGCGATGGAGATGGTCCATACGCTCGATGTCTCCGCAGGGGCTTTAGTGGACGATATGCGACCTCAAACCCGCGCTATGGAGGAGTCTTTAGCGACAGACATAAAGCGATTTGAGTCCGTTCTACAAGACCTCAACAACGCTTATGAATGTTGGGAAGAACTCGAGATTTAGGGTGAGTTTAATCAAGAGCTCGACTTTAGCCATTTCGTTATCCCGTCCTGTTCGGCGTTGAGATAGCCCCCCAATAGGGTTCGGAAATAGACGTTGTGGGCATCATCAAGGCGACAACGCCTATTTTTACCTCTCAAAATAGCACCCTGCCCTACTCAAACGGGAGAACGTCAGATTTCTGTATCGAAACGCTATTATACTCTCAATATCTGCGTTCCTCCGCGCCCGTTTACGATTTAGTCGCCCCTTCCCGTTGCGGGAAGGGGACGGAGGTTAGATTCAAAATGGCTAAAATCGCCTCTTTGAGATAAAGGCGACCTCCAAACGCGATATCGCAAGACACGCTCAACGCATGGTCTTTCCGAAATTATTAGTCGTCGCCCTGGTCGTTGTCCGTAAAATGAACGCTCTCAAAGAGACGCTTAAAAAGCGGTTCCCAGCGTGCAAACTCGGCATCTGGAGCCGTCAAAAGGATGCCAAAGGCGCGATGGTTCACAATCGTCACTACCTGCCGCGACTGTCTTCGCGCTTCCATAGGTTTCTGAACCGTAAACCTCCACTCCTCGCTCGCCACGCCATCCCATGTCGCCGTTCCCAGACCCAAACGCTCATAATTCCCTCCGTGCTGTTTGCGGAAACGACTCTCCATGTCTTGAGAAAAGAAAACTCCTCCATGCGCCTTCTTCCACTCTTCAAAGGTGTTCTGCGGCGACGGACTCACATCCATTCCGACGTAGACATCTGGCGTGGCATCGAACTGCACGCGAATACGACCCGGGTGATTCACGCGCTTTACACTCCACGCACGCGGATAGGAGAGTGAAAAGTGTAGTTCCGCGTCCGTATAGGTCATCCACTCCTCCTCGCGAGTCACAGGAGGCGCGCGCTCAGGGATTGGCGGCAAGGTTATAACAGGTAACTCAGGCTCTTGACGCCGATATGCAGGCGAGTAAGAGGGTCTATACACAGATATATGCGTGAGACGAAACACAGTCCACCGCAACCCTCCCCACCCTGTCTTGTAAAACCAGAGCGCCCCGACGCTCGCCAGTAAAACAACCCCGACTCTCGCAAAACGGAATCGTTGCGACGGACGCTCCGCCGCATCTTCGTCCCTATCCGCGAAATCGGTTATAGGATACGGCTCCAGGTCGCCTCCATCCACAGAACAGAAGAGATGGTCGTCCGGAAACTCTTTATAGCATATAAGACAGCGTTTCAAAGCGCGCTCCTCCTAAATCTCAATGGCGTCCAGACGTTTACGGGCGCTATAGATAGCCTCTTGAACCAGCTCCAAGTAGCGAATATCGTTCTCCAAAGCCTCTTTCATCTGACTTACCTCATTCGTCGCGTTGTCTTCGGTCTGCGCGTCCATATCTCGTAGCAGGTCGATGGTCTCTTTCGCGTTCTGTCGTTTCTCCAAGCCCTGCGTCACGCGCTCCTGCATCTCCGCGTTCTCTTCCAGCATCTCCTCGCGTTCGCGCTCTAACTCCTCCATCCGTCGCTCCGTCTCGACCTGCGCCTGCTCCGCGCTCTGGATAGCCTCTACGCTCTCCTCGCTTCCAACCTCTTGCAGAGCCGCTTTCAGTTGGGAGGCCGCGGTTTCCAACAGCGCAAGGCGCTCCTTATGCAACTGCACCTCGCCCTCAATCTCCTCGCCGCGTTCGTCCTGCTCCGTCGCTTCCTGCTCAAATTCACGTAGTTCCACCTGAACGGCTCCTCCCTGGGGATTTTTGCCCAACCCGCCGTGTTAAATACTACCGGAGATTGGCTTCACCCGGAAAGTATAACTTATGTTTGGCGGTAAGAATCTGTTTTCCGGCTCCTTGCGGTCACGGAAAACACCTGATTTTCGGCAGGAAGGAAATCACTGCAAGCGATCCTGCGTTTTCTGTATGTTTGACAGGCAAAACCGTCACGGAAACTACTCACGGAATCCGTAGGCAGAGGTATTATCACGAGAACACTTCAGAAAAAGGTTATTCGTGACCTGCCTATTTGCAGATTTGCGCGAACTATACCTTTTGGGTGCGTTGGGCAAAGAACCCCTCCCTCCGATTACTTGGAGTTTGTCTGTGAGACGGAAGGCAACACCTGCGAGGTAAAGTGAACCCTGTGGCAGTGCAGGCGCGCCCGCTCCTCTTTAGGAATCCCCAAATCATGGAAATAGGCGGTTGTCGCTATCGCCAGTCGATTCCCCGCAGGATCTCGCTCCCAATCGCTCTTTATCTCTTCTCGTTTCCGCTCCAGCCAGCATTCGCTCTGTTCTCGAATACGCGGGTCGCAGAGACGGCACACGCTACCGCATCCTGCATAAGGAAGGTAGACGCTCTGGAGTTCAGGCGTGGCGAGAACCGCCTCCATGCGCGTTCGCAACTCGCTGTCGTCTGGCGGAGAGACCAAGCCGTAACGCTCCTTGAAGTTCGACTCTTGCACCAATCGGCTACGAAACCACCCCTCCTGAAAGACGAAACTCTGCCCGACCGGAAGCGTCGCAGTCTGCTGAAACTGCCCGCTGTCCAACGCCATCGTCCCGCCGAGAACCTGCCTGTCCTCCTCAGCGACGACTCGGTGCATCACTTTCAGGTTGGTAGACTTTACCGCCTCCGAAGCGAGAGCGGTTGGGAGCTGGTCGGCGATAAGAATCCCCTCCCCCAGCGCCCGCATCTCCGCCAGCATCCGGGTGAAGTATCGGATAGCGACCTCTTTGGGGTTAGCGCGGTCGCTACTTGTCGCCCCTTCGCCGCGCCCTATCAAGTTGTGCGCCTCTTCCACCATCAAAACGTGCCGCAACCCTGAGCCGGAACGCCGTTGCGTTCTTGCGTAGGCGCGCACCGCGGAGAGCAGGAACAGCATAAGAAGCGCTTTCTCTTCGTCATTCAGCGATTCAAGCTCTAATACCACGGGGCGTTCCAGAAGCGACTTTATCGGGAGCGAACGCTCTGTCTGAAAACACCGTCCCTTCGCGCCGCGCAACAGACTGCCCAGCCGCGTCTCCAACGCGCCGCGAATATTGCTCAATGTCTCCCCGCGATAGCTACTCGTCTCTGTAAGGCGAAGCGCATGGCGGTAGAGGTCGCTCAACGTAGGCGCGACAATGCCCGGCTCTTCGCCGCCAAGACCGTACTCCGACCATCCCTTCTCCTCATAGGTAGCGCGAAGAGCGCGTTCGAGAAGCATCGGCAACGGGTCGAACAGGTGAAATGCCCCTCCGAAGCAGGTCATCAACGCAGAGATGTGTTCGCCAACCGCCACCCCGTCCGGAACCTCCATAGGATTGAAACGAAATGGAGCGACCCGTTCATTCCCGACCGTAAACACCCACATCTCCTCTTGAAAACAGGGGAGCGCCTTGAGGTCGCGGTACTCCGTCTTCGCAGGTTCGAGTGCGAGAAACGGAATCCTATGCCGCTCCCAGAGTTGCGTGAGCAGAGAGAAGGAGAGCGAGGTCTTGCCTGAGCCAGGCGTTCCCACGATAAGAGCGTGCTTGGACATCTCGTCTAGCGGGAGGCGCGCCTCTTCCGTCGTGACGCGCCCGCCTTCGATAAACGCGCCTATCAGAAGCCCGCTACGCCCGACGGACTCTCGTTCCTTAGGTTGCATCAGCCCGGCGTCTAACGGGAGACCGGGACAACCCTCTCTGCCGGGAATAGGAAGGCGATAGAAACCGGACAACTCTTTCATGTCCGCCATGCGGTGCAGTCGTCTCAGGGTTTCGGGCGCGTCCGGGTGGTTCCAAAGCCGCTCGTTGCACACGGATGGAGAGACATAAAGCCCTCGGACGGACTGCAAAGCGCGGGGGAAACGGATATCACTCTTGTCCAGCGAGATAAGTTGCGGCGCATTGCCGGGAGAAAGCCCCTGCGCCGCAAGGGCGCTCGCGAAGGTCTGCGCGGTGCGGATGTCCTCCGCTAAGACGCGAACGCCATAGAGAAAAAACTTGCTCTGCGTTCCCCCATAGCGTTGCGCTATCTCCTGATAAGCCTTCTTCGCATCCGGGGCGTGGGGGTCTGGAGCCACGGCGAGCGTCTCTGGGGCGGAGTGCAACCCACCTCCGAACGTCAACTTCTGTTCGCGTCCCCACTTTTCGCACAAGATCATCCAAGCCTGCACCTCCATCCGCTCCGTCTCGGTGAGCGGGTTGGCGGGCGTGAGCGTCAGGTCAATCGTCACGCTCTGTCCCTCGCCAATTCGAGTGAGCGCGTGGCAGACGTTAAGCATATCGTTGTCAAACCCTTGAAAAGGGAGCGGATAGTAGTAGAACGCAAAGCCGCACAGAGCGGGATCATGCCATGCGCTCACCACCCTTTCCGGCTTAACGACCTCCACGATGGCGTTCGTCTCTGGCAGATGGAGGAGGTTTTCAAGGAGCGCGGTCTCCTGCGAGGCGACTTCACGTAGTGCGTAACGTTTGGGGAAGTTGCGACGCACGGTCTCTCCAAGCCAATAGCATCCCTCCTCCGCCTCTTCCAGTCTTTTGCCGAAACAGCGTCCTATCAGATAGAGGTGAATACGCGGCTCCGCTCCGAAGGGGCGGGCGACTTGGTATCGGAGACTCATCGCAACAGGCGTCCCCAAAGAGTGAAGCGCAGACCAGAATTGACTCTGCTCCAAGCCGACGCGCTGCACCCTCTGCATCGCATCCAGAGAGGCGAGGTCAGGAAAGCGCGGCGAACTAAAATCGGGAACCGCAGGAATCTCCCACACCCGATAGGCGAGATAACCCTCCCAAACCTCCACGCCCGCCTCGCCGCGAACTCGCGCCCCGGACCACACGCCGATTTTCCCGGCGCAGAGTCGCGCTGGACCGGGCGCGTTCGCCTTATTGAAGTGCGAAGTAGCGGGAAAGGGGTCGCTCATCTGTCGTTGTTCCTCTATATCTCCATATCCGCCGCGTTCGAGGCGCGGGGCGCGGAGGTCGCTTGAACAAGTCCTTCCGGCGTCTCGAAGTAGCCGCCTTGTCCTCCTTGAATACGCGTGACGGTTCCGCCGCTCTGTACAATATCGTCTACAACGGCGGAGAACACCGACTTCATCGCGGCGCAGAAGAGGCGCATATCGTCGACCTTGAAGGTGCGCGTCTCCATGCGCTCTTGTTGTCGCTTTTGGGAGTTGACCCGCTTCGAAGCTTGCGTCTCCTCGTATCTCTTCCACGCCCCCCGAACCCGCCAGACGCCGTAAATCAAGGGAACGACTCCGACCAAAAATATAAGGAGCGCTAATCCGACAATGATAGCGATGATTCCGTCCCACGGCGGCTTGTACGCGTCGGAGACAGGAATGGGAGGAGGCTCCATCCCAAGACACATATGAACGCTCGCCCAGTTCCCTAGATAGTCCACCCCTAGTATCATCTTGATATCGCTATAGGAGTGCTGTCGCAACGATGCGATAATCCGAGAACGCGTCTCTTGCCTATCATGGAGCCAGCGCGTGGGGACAAGCGCGACCTCCACAGGAACGCCCTGCGCTAAAAGGATGTCCTGAACGCGTTGCAGTAGGCGCTCCGCTTCCAGGCGCGTGTCTGTTTGCGCCAAGTGAGCCACCTGTTCGTCAAGAATGACAAGCGGGCGGCGACTCCCCGGCGCAATAGCCCCTTCTTGGGTGTAACCGGACCAGATGCTTTCACTGGGGCGCAGTAGAATCGTTCCTTGGCTGGAAGCGGAGCGCGAAGAAGAAGGAGGCGTCCGCTCTGTCTGTACGGGCTTCGCAGAGGGCTGAGACGATTTTGGTTCCGACGCAAGCAGTAGATTCGCTCCGCATTCCCGACACGTCGCGTCGCTCGCTCTGTTTTCGACGGCGCAGACAGGACATATCAGGACGGGAACGCCGAACTCAAGAGTGTTTCCAATGTTCGCGCTCTGATTCGCTCGACAAAAAGGACAGAACCGAGCCGTGTCGGCTATCTCGCGCCCGCAGTCCGAATTCATGCAACGCATGGCTTCCGCCTCCTTAATGACGACGCGCGCCCCTCCAGAGGGAGCGCGCAAACCTCCAAACCTGTCCCGGCAGACGCTCTACGAAACGCCCCGCTCTGCGGCGTGCGTCTCTTCCGAACTGACCGGGCAGTAGGAACAAGACGAGAAGTATGAGAAGCAGAGGCTCCATCATCCGCGCCAACACGTTGCCCAATGCAGGACGCAAGAACGCTCCCAACGCGGGCGCGAACCAGAGCGCGACCCGAAACAGCCCGCACAGAAACAGACCTGTCACTACGAGAACCAGCCCATTGAGGGAGAGGCAACGCGTCGGTTCGGAAAGCTCCGTGTTCCCGCACTGCACGCAAAACTGCGACGCAGGGGGACTAAGGTGACGAGCCCGACAGAGGCGACCTCCGAAACTGCGTCCGCAGTGTCCGCAAAACTGCGTCTGAGAACCCCACAGGCGATAGCAGGAGAGACAAAGTTTCATACGCGCTTCCGTTCCTAAAACAGAGACAAATGGCTCTTTGGCAAGTAGTGGTGTTAGTGTTCGAGACGTGAACTAGAATTCCTGCACTATTTTTAATTTTTGTTCCGATTGGGGAGACGCCCAAACTGGAGCGAATAGTCCAGAGGCGGCGAGCGCTTCAAAAGTCGTGAACCAGAAGAGGTTCGTCCCCGTTTCGGCGAGGAGTTTCCGCAGGTTCTCCGCCCGCGTCTTGTTGACGGTGACGACGAGAGTATGAAAATCCTCGGTTCCGAAACGCTCTCTGAAGAGCCCGCTCTCTAAATACCGTTGATGATGTTCCAGCTTCTTGAGGAACTGGTTCGCGCTGGTGTGACCGAGGTCTATCTCCACAAAGTAGCTCGCATAGGCTTCTCCTGGTAGAGGCGCAAGGCGGAGGAACCCGTCTGGCTTGAAAACCTCCATGCGCCACTCGCGCTTCCCGGTCGCGCGAATCTCGTACTCGTGCCGACACTGCAACTCTGTCAGCCAAACGTCCAGCGCAACGTCTGAGGCGGACTGAACGGCGGCGAGCGTCGTCAAGTAGAAGTCCGCTATCGCCAGCGTATGCTCTAAAAACTGAGGGGTCTGCTTAGGACAGAGTTCACGGACAGCGCGCTCCTCCATCTCCAGCCGCCGCGCCGCCACTGGAATCCCCGCCTTGCCGAGTCCATAGACCCCTTGAGCGCCGTAAAGAGCGGCGGGCGGAAAAGAGCGCGTGACGTACTGCCAGTCGAAGAGTTGCCGTAGGCGTGCATTGCAACGAGGGACGGAGCTAAAATAGAGGGTCTGCAACTGCCCCCGCGTCATCGCCTGATGCAAGAAGAGAGTGGTGAGCAACGCCTCGTCGCGCTCTCCCAGTTGAATGCCTTGTTTCGGTTGCGCCTTGAATCTACTTCGGGCGTTTGGGGCGGTACTGTCCTTGGGGTTTGGCATGGCGTATCTCGTAGGAGGGTACTGGAGCCGCAGGCGGGGCGTCCGACTCCGCTTCGGAACGGGCGTGACGGAGCGCGAACTCGCGTTCGAGCTCCGCATAGGGTCGAGCGTAGGAGGCGAACGATGCCGACTGTATTCCGCGAACCACGTCTGCGTCTACACGCGGGTCGGGGCAGGGAAACGTGCGAAGGCGCAGGCTCGGCTCGCCGCGCCGCACTAAGAACGCCTCCCCCACCCTCTGAGTCGTCAAAACAGAGCGGACTTCGCTCGCCTTTTCGCCAACCTCTCGCGCTAAGAGGAGCGCGTCGCCCGCGCCCGTCTGGAAGTACATCTGCGTATGGACGTTATTGAGCAACACCTCCTGAAGACGACGCGGCACCTGCGAGAGGTTCTGGTGCGAAAGGCACAATCCCAGCCCAAACCGTCGCCCCTCGGCGACGATAGACTCGAAACGGTCGCTCGCCATATTCTCGAACTCGTCTACATAGAGATGTACCGGGATGCGCGCTTTTTCCGGCGTGTCCACCCGCGCCATTATCGCCGTCTGAAACGCGGAGAGGAACAAGCCTCCCGCGAGGTAGGCGGCGTCATGAAGGCGGTCTACGGCAAGCGAAATCAGGATGATGCGTCCCGATTCTTTATCGAGGAGGTCACGGAAATCGAAGGACTCGCGCTGTCCAAAAGTGAGTCGCAGTACCGGGATGGCGAGCAATGGGGTCACCTTGTTCAACACTGCAAGTTGCCACGCCTTCTGCTTATCTTCGGAAAGGTCGTCGTAACGCTCAAAGAAACTACGTACATAGGGGTCTTTCACTCTCGAGAGCGTCTGAGCGCGAAAGCCCGGATTCGTTAGGAGCGGCTCTATCTCCAACAACGACCATCCCGCCTCCGCCAGTGCAAGAAGGCAGTTCCTCAGCGTCTCTTCCAGTTGCACGCCCCAACTCTCGGACTGTTTCTTGAGGACGGCGAGCAAATGCATGGCTCTGCTGTGAAGCTCCCCTGCGCCAAGTAAAGGATTAAATCCCACGATATGCGATGCGCTACGCAGGTCAATTAACACGAGCCGTTCGCGCCACGCTTCCGGGTCAGGGTTGGCATGGGCGATACGCAGAAGGATACGGTCTACGAGGTCGCCGCGCAAATCGAGAACACAGCAGGTATGGTTCTGCGCGATATCGGATTCCAGCAGATGGAGCAGTAAGTTGGTCTTGCCCGTTCCGGTCGCGCCTAATATGTAGAGGTGTCGCTTGCGTTCCGCTAGGGACAGCAGAACAGGCTTCTGAGGCGAATGGTTGCCAGGTCGGGTCTGTATCGGCGCGCCAAGGATAACATGGTCAGCCGGACAGTCCGCCACGGACGAATGACGTTTGGCGTGCGCGTCGTGGCGGTTGCGCGCCGCGTTGTAGGTGTTCATAAGCAGGTTTTCAATAATGCGTTTGAACATAATAATCAGTTTGCGCGAAGTCGCGAATGAGATAGGAAATGCGCCCCTGGTTCGAGCAAGGTCGCTCGATGCCTTGCTCTAGCCGAAGGATGTCTACCTCTAGGCGATGCGCCTGCGTCAAACAGACCGCTGAGTAGAGCCGCCTTACCGTGTTTCGCCCTTTCTCGCTGTATCTCGCACGCCTCGCTTGACATCCATTCAACACAACGATATGCTTGTGTTATATGAAAGAGCTTCCTCCCTTTACAACGCACGGTTACTTGCCGGGAGGCGTTCATGCCGTCACATGGGAAACCCTCGTACAGAGATTTGGCTTCACCGCGAGGCGACAACGCTTATTGTAAGGACTACGGCTCTCGCTGGACGAATTACAACGCGCTGGTTGTAAGCGGGTCTACGTGGATGGCAGTTTCGCCACCACTAAGCCTGAACCCGGAGACTTTGATGCCTGTTGGGATATTACGGACGTGACCCCTGAGACGTTGGAGCCAGCCTTACTCGATTTTACGCAAGGACGCGCCGCTATGGGGGCGAACTCTTCCCAGCGCAACTTCCGGAAGGAGAGAGCGGGCGCGCCTTTCTGGACTTCTTCCAGACCGACAAAACGACGGGACATCGAAAAGGAATTCTACTTCTTGACCTGACAGGTCTCTAAACCCGCTCTATGATAGAGGAACATTCTATGATATCCAATGAATACCAGCGCCGCCTGTCCCTCGCGCAGGCGCATAAATTTGAACAGGCTCTCGGCAATCTGGACATCCTCTCTGCGCCAGACGGGGTGCATCCCCTGCTACGGCAGGCGGAGAGAGCGGCGCTTGAGAGCCAACTCGAAACATTACGGCACGACATCCGCGAATACGACGCGTTAAGCGCGGGCGAATCGAAGGAGTTTTCTATTGACTCCCTTGACGAACTTCCTCAAACGCTCATCAAGGCTAGAATCGCCTCTGGATTAACGCAAAAACAGTTGGCGGAACGGTTAGGGCTCAAGGAACAACAGATACAAAGGTATGAGGCGACGGAGTACGGCTCTGCAAATTGGAAGCGTCTCGCCAATGTCGCGCGTGCGTTGGGAGTCGAAGTTCACCAGAAGGTGAGCGTCGAGATATGCGAACCCCGATTCCAGCGACGGCTTCACTCGGGATGTTGTCGCGCCGCCTCTTGTAATTTCCGCACTAGGGTTTGCGTGGAGGGGCTCGCAGGAGTTGCGACATAGAGTTCCAACCCGGGCGCGAGGGTAACGCGCTGACCAGATTCGCGAGGACGGACAGCCTCTTGCCTCCGGTTCGACGGAGTCGGCGCGGAGGTTGGGGAGACCGGGTTAGAGACGGCGCGACGCGAATTTAAGAGGCGACGGTTCTCTAAGATACGCGCTATCTCTCTACAACGCGCGTTGGTTTTGCTTTCGGCTTGCGCCTCAGTAAGAAGCGGTTCCTCGCCAATTAACGCCAACACCTCTGTATGGCTGAGGTCTTCCACATAGTTGACTATCGTGTTCAACGGCAGAAACGCTTCCTTGAGGCGCACAACCAGTTTCAGCCTGTGCAGATGCTCCTCGGTGTAGAGCGCGGACTTCCTGCGCATATCTGGTGGAGGGAGCAAACCCGCCGTCGTATAGTAACGGATGGTAGGGGCTTTGAGCCCCGTTGCGGCTACTAACTCAGTCAACGTATACAGCATACTGTTCACATCGTCTCCTTCAACGCCTCTAATAGCGTACATAAGCCAATCCCCTTGCACGCCACTCTCACTCATGTTCTGTGAGATTACCTCAACGTCCCCGTTAATAGCAACAGGCGTCAGGTTTTCGCAGAAAATAATTACGAAACTCACTCCCTTGATATCGTTTCCATAAGAAGGCGTACTCTTTGCGGGAGGTTGTATTACAACACAGAAGGCTTTTGACCACGCTCCCTCGTTCGAGACAGATTATTCTCGTCATGGGTGTATGGAACTATCCTTTGCTAAAATGACGATGTCTCTGTTTACGAGAGAGGAGTTGGTCTGCAAGTTCCTCCAACCACGCCCTCACAGGCTCATGGGTGAAGGCGTTTACGATGAGGGCGATGGTGGTCGCCGCGACCTGGCGTTCTGTAGGGTCTCCCAGAGGTAGCAAGTGCGTGAGGAACTCTATCGCCACCTGATATAGTTCCAACGTGAAGGCGATAAGAATGGTGAAAACGAAGGTCGCTCTCAGGATAACGCGAATGTTGAAGAGATGGTGGGCTACGGAGGTATACGCAATCATGGCGAGCAGGAAGATGGTGGAGAGCGTTCCCGCATTTATGAATCGGAAGTCGTGATAGAAGTAGGGCAGAACGATATTCGCCGTTATACCGACCACTCCTGTCACCAGAACCCCGACTCCGACTAACCGTAACTGCACTCTGGTCTCAGAAGGCAGTTGAGCGGGAGGTCGAAAGGCGACTCTCAGAGCGGCGACAACGAAACCGACGATGTGAAGCAGGTACAGGGGAAACAACCAGCCATACGTTGTAATATGTTCTCCGGTCGCTAGAACTACCTCTGATTTGTCCACCAACCCTGTGAAGAGGGAGAGGAGTATGAGAACGCCACTCTCCAACCATATCCACGCCGCGCCTTTGAAGGGACGTTTCGCCAGCATACAGACAAAAAGATAGACGGCAGGCACAGTGAGAGCCGCTGTAGCGAAGTTTACCCGCCCCCAGTTGAGTAG
>CAIJLM010000534.1 GCA_903821495.1 uncultured Chthonomonas sp.
CTGATTCCGCCAAGATACAGAGGCGATTATCAGGCTGTGCAACACAGACCGCTAACGTAAATATAGCGCGTTGACAACATCGTGAAAACCACTGTCTCCGCGCTATAGCCGCTCAAACATCCTTCGCGCATGGTTCGCGTAGTTGTATTCGCCGTCTTTCCCGGACGTGTCGGAGCCGGAACCCCGCAGTCCATCCATCACTAGCGCCCACATCGCTTCAAAAAACGCCACCACCCACCGCATCGTCTGCAAAGTTTCCAGCGAAGCCCCTCCATCCAGCCCGTAAGCGTCCAGAAGCGCGACCTGCTCCTCCTCTGAATAGCCTCCCGCCATCGAAATCGTGGCGAGGTCTATCAGCGTGTCTCCTGTTCCTGCGAACTCCCAGTCCACAAGATAGAGGGTTTCGCCATCATCAAGGAAGTTGTTCGCCCAGAAGTCGTTATGCGCCAACCCCACGATAGTGTTCACATCGTTGAGGCGTTCGCTCTCGATTCGCGCCAACTTTTCGCACAACGCCTCAATGTTGGGAGGCAGTTCCAGCCCCAGCGTGTTCGCGCTCTCTATCAACCGTTCGATACGGCGGTACTCCGAGCCTTGCGCGGCGACCTCCTTGACGGCGTGTAGGCGGCGCAAGGTATCGGCGAGGCGCTGAATGTTCGCGGGTTGATGGAAATCCGCCGCCTCCCAGTGTCTCGCTTGCAGGAACGGAGAGACCATCACCCCGCACGCCTCCGCATAGAGAACAGCGGGCGCGACCCCCGCCTTCGCCGCAGACTGCGCGGACTCTATCTCCTCCTCGCGCCGAATACCCAGATAGCGAGCGCTATCCGCCCCGACGCGAAGCAGGTAGGCATCGTCCCCTAGAGTAACGCGGTAATTTGCGTTGTTGAGGCTGATAACGCCCTGAAGAGGGGCTATAGAGAGCGAGGAGGCGTTGGCGAAGAGCGGAATGCGCTTCACAATATCCTGAACTTCAGGAGGAATATCTCTTAGTTGCGGGCTATTCTGGCTCAAGACTATAGGGTTCCTTTCGCTAAAATCGGTCAGAAAGAGAGGCTATCCACCGCATCGCGCGCCGAGGCGACAGAGCGACGAATAACAAAATAGAGAGGCAAGGTCAAAAGGGTGTTGTAGAGCGTAGCGAAGAGCGTTTGACGTATCCAGTGCGGGATGTCGGGCTGTGGCGCAATCACGAAGAAGAGGCACTCTACGAGCATGGAGCCAAGCGCGACCATCCCTAACGCAAGGGGAAGACTGTCGCGAAATATCCGCTCTTCCAGCCACCCTACCCCAAAACAGACGAGTAGGCGGCTAAGAATAAGGGCAGTGAACCCTCCCGCTGAGGGGGTGGCGAAGGCCGCATGGAATACGCCGATGATAAAGCCTAGAAACGCCCCCCTGTCCGCATCGTAGTACATAGAGCCGATAATGGCGACGACGAGGGGAACATCCGGCGGGACGCTACGAATGCGAAGCGAGTCGGCGAAAGCGGACTGGGCGCAAATCGCCAAAAAGAGAAGGAGACCTAGCCGTAAAGCGCGAACGGAATCGGGTCTCATTTTATGATGTAGACCTCTTCCAGACGGTCAAAGTTGACGATGGGGCGCACTTTCGCGGTCTTTACCGCGCTACTAGGGTCGGGTTTGACCTCTATTACCGTTCCTATGCGAATACCGCCGGGGAAAACCCCTCCAATTCCAGAGGTGACTATCTCGTCGCCCGGCTTAATGTCGGCGGCGTTATCAAGATAGGTGAGGGTGAGGAAGGGGGAGTTCATCCCTTTGCAAACGCCTAACGCCCGCGATTCAGGGCGTTGCACCCGCGCCCCTACTCCCGACTTCTGGTCGGTGATGAGGAGCGCCGAGGCTGTGCCGCCCGTCACCTCCGTTACGCGCCCCACAAGCCCGTTTCGCGTTATCACGATACTGTCTTTTTTGACTCCGTCGTTCGCCCCTCGCGCCACTATCAGGGTTTCAAACTTGAAATCTATCCAACGGGAGAGAATATCTGCGGGGAGAAGCGTAGATGTGGCTTGCTTTACGAATCCGAGGTCGTCGCGGAGTTGGTCGTACCGCGCCGATTTCTCTTTTAATGCGGCGTTTTCGCCCTCCAGTTCCGCGATTCGTCCCTGTAAACGACGATTCTCTTCCGCGAATCGCCGCCCCCGAAATATCCACTCGGACTGCCTCCCGAACCACTGAGAGACGCGCCCCATCGCCCCCATAGGAGGAGCCGTAATCCCCCGTGCAAGGGCGGATGCGGTGTCGGCGCGTCCTCTATCTACAGCGCGGTTATGACAAGAACCCAACGCCACGCTCAAAGCGATTAGAGAGAGGGTTATCCAGTAGCGGCGGGCGCGAGGCTTATAGTCTGGGTTCACTGGAGGTCTCTTTCGTCGGCTTCACGTTTACGTTATAGCGGTTCATCGCCTTCTCAAACCCCTCTTTAACGGCGTATTCAATAGCGTCGGAGGCGATTTCGTAGGCGACCTCCATCTCCTCTCTCTCCTCCTTGCGAAACTTGCCAAGAACATGGTTCACCATCTCGCCCTGCCTCGACGCGCCCACGCCCACGCGGAAGCGGGGTATCTCATCGGTTCCCATCATCTGAATGATGTTCGCGAGTCCGTTGTGTCCTCCCGCCGAGCCTTTGAAGCGCAGACGTAACCTCCCCGTCTCCAACGCCACATCATCCAGTATGACGAGGATGTCTTGCGCCGCGATTTTATAGAAGTGGCATAGCGCCGAGACCGCCTGCCCAGACAGGTTCATGTAGGTCATGGGGCGTAGCAAGATAATTTTTTCCGCGCCGATGAAGCCTTCGCCATAGACCCCCTTGAAGTTGCGCTTGCTCACAGAAACTCCGTGCCGCTTCGCCAGTCGCTCCACCACATCGAACCCGACGTTATGGCGCGTGTCTGCGTACTGCGTTCCCGGATTTCCTAGCCCGACAATCAGTTTCATAACGCCTTTTCCTGTTCGCCGCTACGCGTAACCGCCGTTAAGTAGGCGCGATAGTGTTCCAGTAGCGGAACCTCAAGGTCGGGGATTTTCGCCTCGTCATCCCAGTAGCGTAGTTGTATCGCCTCTCGAAAATGAGGGTTTGCCTCAAATGCGCTTACCTCTTCGGGCGACATCATCCCCCCCTGTAGGCGAAAACTCTGTTGAGAGGCGGGTGAGAGTTGGGCGAGGTAACTCTTATCGGTGGAACAGAGGTAGCGCTTTGCAGAGACGTGGAGACGCACAGGCTCTGTCACCTCTGGCGGGAAACGCCCTGATAGCCACGCCTCTCCTATCTCCTCATGCTTGCCGTCAATGCCCTTATCCGCAATCGTCTCGTCTAGCCCGTGAAGCAGATGCCCCACGTCGTGAAGCAGAGCGGCGACAATCAACTCGGCGCTAACCTCCGCCGCCTCCGCAAGGTAGGCGGCTTGCAAGGCGTGTTCGCGTTGGGACACGTTTTCGCCAAAGTAGGCGTTCTGCCCGTTCGCATCAAACAGCCCGAAAATATGTTCTACAATCTCCACGGGTTCTCCCTCTCCATAC
>CAIJLM010000535.1 GCA_903821495.1 uncultured Chthonomonas sp.
CCGCTCTGCCATTGCCGGTCTGCCCTAGCCCATAAGTTCCGTCTTCCAGCGTGACCTTGCACCAGACCTCGCCCCACTTGGGCAACCAGAGGCTACGGTGTCGCTTGTACTGCGGGTAACGCGACATGGGGTTGGCGACCTCCGCAGTGTGCGTCCAGCCCTTGCGGGTGGATTTTGCGGTTGGTTCCGTCTTTGGAAACTGTACGCGGACGGCGCGTACATCGGTTATTTTCATGGTTATAGTCCTATGAGCCAGAAGCAGAGCGAAGTCAGTTGAGTTGAAGAGGTGAGGTTTGCTACATTGGATAGGGTTTCCGCCTCTAACTCTTCCCAAATCTCCTCTGCCATAGCCCTTTCTATCGCCGCTCCCGCAAAAAACATTTGCGGGGCGAGTTGTTGACGAACGAAGGCTTGACGAATACGGGAGAGAGCCGTTCGCGCAGTTTTCCAGTGTTCGTCTGCGCCAGCGGGGTCGATGCCCCCCTTGAGTTCACCGAGCGCAAGGTAACACTCCGCTCGCTTACTGTCTTCCCCAAAGCCTTCGGGGGTGGTGTGTAGAAGAATCATGTCCACATTTTTACGCACGAAAGAGACGGTGTGGTTATAGAGTAGGCAGCGCGGCTCCCCATTCGATAGCCAGTGAACACCGCGCAAATGAGGCGCAATATCCGTATCTTCGCTATCCGCCTCTAGCCATATCTTGCTACGAGCGTGTAGCCATGTATACGGGATACCTAGCACAGATAGGGAGGCGAGAAGAGCGTTCGTCCACTTCTGTTGCGCTAAAGCCCCGCCAATATTTCGCATAGAGCCTCCCAGCGTATCGCCACGTGTTAGTAGAAAGCGATAGACGAGTTCATCCGTGAAGGCGCTTCCCGCAGGTTCCAAGAACATCTCAATCAGTTCTCGAATGGCTTTTGCTTTGTCCTCTGCAAGCAGATGGTTTACCGCTTTGTCGGATAGCCCTCCTGCGGTAAGCAGAGCGGGCTGTAGTTGCGTCATGGTCAAGAGGTCGGCAGGTTTGGAAACACGCGACACGGCGGATTTGAGCGCACGCGCCTCTGCTACAAGAGGAGTGGCGCGACGGTTTCGCTCAAGCGCTAACGACAAAAAACCTGCACGGCGCTCCTCATAAGAGGTGATAAGTTCCGCGCTTTCAGAGAGGTGTTGGCGATAGGGTCTCTCCATTGCGTTATCTCTTTCGCCAAACATAGACGCATTTTCGTAACGGGGCGCGTCCGTGTTCTCCCATCTGCTGACTGCTGTTTCCTTTGCTGTTGGGTAGGACAAAGATATGCTCTACTTCAAAGCCGAGTTGTTGCGCCATGCTAGAGAGTATGACATCTACCGAGATATTGGCTCCGCAGTAGCGTACATTGTCGTTCACCATAAAGAGGGGAGCGCCCGATTTCAAAACCCGAGCGCAATCGCTAATGACACACGCCATCTCATAGAAATAGCCACGCACCATACGTGGAATCCCTTGATTGTTCAACCGTCCTTCCTCTTTTTCGCTTTCCAGATAGAGCAGTATGGTTTGAAGCAGTTCATTTTTATCTGCAACTTCAATTGCAGTAGCCCATAAGGGGTTTATGGCGAGCAGGTCTTTGGCGCGATTCTCCACCGTGCAGGTTAGTAGCTGCTGACGTAGTTGGATAAGTTCTTGCGCTCCTACGCCTAATAGGGCGAGTTCAAGGGCGTAGGTGCGCGTATAGTCGTAGCGATTGCAGTAGGGCGGAGAGGTGAAAACCGCATCGTAAGAGTTCGCGTCAAGGCTAGGCAGTATCTCCAAGCACGAGCCTTCATGTAGGCGGATAGCGCCGTATTGGGGAGTATCCGTTTCAAAAAGGTCTAGCGTAGGACTCTGCGAGCAGACATCCCCGACTATCTCC
>CAIJLM010000536.1 GCA_903821495.1 uncultured Chthonomonas sp.
CATTAAAATAGCGCCCCCATTTCCCGTGAGGATAGTGCAAGCATACTACTTCACTTGCTAAGTATACGTTATTATACTTATTCACGCCATTATTTTGCAATACTACTTACAAGTTTTGTGTGATTCTCCTACTAATTTCTGCAATTCATCACTTTTCGGGCTTTCTAATATACAGGTAGAGCGGTTCGCCAATATCAACAGTGTGTTTCTCCCAAGCGCTCTCCTGCTGTCGCACTGCGTCTAGAATAGCGACGTTGCGTGGATTTCTGCCTCCCACGCAGAGAATATCGTACTGCGCTAACTGTTGGTCTCCCGATAGGCGGCTATCTAACTCCTCAATCATGCGGTCTATATGCGCCCCTCCTTTGGGGCGAATGTTGAAGCGCACAGGGTTGTATACTGCGTTCGCCATCAGAATTCGCGCCGAACTCTTGGGATAAGCGTCTATTTCGCGCACACAAACTCCCATATAGTGGTTCAACCGCCTCATACGTCCCGCCTCCGTGTAGGTGGTTTGGAACGCTGTGACTACGAGATAGCCTCCCATTCCAAACGTAGATATGCGCCAGAGCGGTATGACAGCAATGAGTTTGTATAGCGACCAGTTGTCACTTTCGTGAACAATGCGCTTCCACCCCCGCGCCAAGGTATCCACAACGCCTACGCAGAAAAACATCAGAAGCGCGATGAGCGGTATCAGAACAAAGCGAGGCGCGAAAAATCCCTGCCGAAAAGTGTTGTAGTGAGAGAACAGGATGAGCGCTCCAACGCCAAGCGCCATTTTAGCGCTACTTTTTCGACTCGGCATTGCCTGCAAACGATAGAAGCCTACTCCTGCAAACAGAAGTAAAAGGAGAGAGCCTCCGCCGCCCTCCCCTAAGCGCCAGAGAGTGAGGAGGTACGCCTTGATTTGATAAGAAAGAGGTATGGGAGAGGCGGACGCAGACAGAAACTGCTTCGTGAAATACTGGAAGGAGTGTAGGCTATAGAGCCAATCCCCCCAGCAGAGCCGCTCTATCAGAGGGCTGAGGAGAGGCGCGAATAGCGCGTAGTAGAGGAGAGGCTTCGCTGACTTGAGGCGCGGGTGTTTTCGCGCTACCCAGAGATAGCCCGCTACGGCTACGAGGTAGAGTAGCCACCCCTCCGGGCGCGAAAGCCCGCCCAAGCAGAGCAGACAGCATACCCAGAGCGCCTGCTTTCCCTCTAAGCGTAGCCGTAGTGAGAGGTAGAACGCTAGTAGGGAGAAGAGTAGCAGGAAAAGCGAGGAGTTCGCAGTCATGGAGGCTTCTACGAGGGGCCACTCTATGAAGGTAAGGGTCGCGGCGAAAAGCCCCGCTGGCACAGAGTGCAGACGACGACCTATAAGGTATATCAAGCCTACAATACAGCCGGAAACGACCGTGCAGAGGGCGTTTATCCAGAGAAAACTGTTTCCTGTGTGATAGGCGATTCCGTAGAGCAGAACGAGAAGGGGCTTTGGAACGTTGCCTGTATAGGGGCGCAACTGCCCTGTGAAGCCGTGTTGAGCTACCCACTGGGCTTCATCAATATAACTATACGAGTCGTTGTCGAGGCTACTTATTCCTTCGGATTTCAGCGTGACTATCGTGGCTACCACAAGAAACATGGCGAAACAGGCGAGAAAGAGCGCCATTCGAGCGTCGAAACCAGATGTGGAGGCGAGGCTGTTTTGCCGTTTCAGGCTGAAATGTCGCTCCTCAATGGGGGGAGGTTTCTCGGTTCTCATGGCGTGACGCTAATCTCTCCTGTTCGCCCAAACCAGGTAGCGGACGGACTGCTATGCTTCAATCGAAGTAAGAGTTCAGGGTTGCGGCTCTTTACATAACCTCTCCTAGCCCTTCGCCCTACCTGTCAACTGAAATGAAACACACCCTATTGATTTCAGCCATTATAGCATAAGTGTAGTCAGGCGGCGGTATCGGTTGCGCCCTTCGGCGTGATTTCAAGGCGTAGACCGAGCGCAGATAGCACGGACTCCACCGTTTTGAACTCCGGGTTACTCTGTTCAGCAAGCGATTTATAGAGGCTTTCTCGCCCTAGCGCGGTCTCTTTCGCCAGCCATGTCATGCCGCCGTTCGCTTTGACTACATTTTGCAAGGCGCGAGGCAAACAGCCCTCCTCCAGCGCAGATTGCAGGTAGGCGGCGGCGAACTCCGTATCTTGGAGTTCCTCAAGAAAAGTCTCGTTGAAATCCTTCAGGCGCATTTTGATAAGCCTTCCAAAGTGATTGCGCGTTTGCGATGTCCTGCGTCTGAGTGGATTTGTCGCCACCAGCAAGCAGGGCAACCAGAGCGTCGCCATGCAGTGCGTAGTAGATACGATAGCCCGCCCCGAAGTCGAGCTTGAGTTCCGCCACACCTTCACCCACACTACGCCAATCGCCAAAATTGCCATCCTCAAGCCGGGTTAAGCGGGCGCGAATACGGGCGCGGGTCGCCACATCGCGCAAACTTCGATACCACATCTCAAAAGGGCATTTGCCGCTATCGAGTGTCAGCATTTTAAGAGAACGTGGCGTAGTGTTTATTCAGACTGTATCCTTTAAGATACGCCTTGTCAAGTAGTACATTACAATCACTTGTCCTAAACCAACAGAAGATGCGATTCTCTGCGATAACCCTCTTTAGTTCACACAACTTCGCAAGGGTTCGCCGCGTAAACCCCGCAGAGCCTCCTCCCCGCCCATCTTGTGCAGGCGCTCTTTGCTTTCGCTACTGTGCCACGCCCAGTGAGGCGCAAGTAGGAGGTTCGGGGCGGAGAGAAGAGGGTGGTCATCCGGCAGAGGCTCGTCCTCAAACACATCTATCCCCGCCGCGCCGAGTCTCCCCTCTCGTAGAGCCGCCGCCAACGCCACTGTGTCTACTATCTTGCCCCGCGCCGTGTTGACGAGTATAGCGGTTGGCTTCATCAGGCTAAGGCGTTCTGCGTTCAGTAGTTGGTTGGTTTCAGGGGTGAGGGGCGTATGCAGGGAGAGAATGTCCGACTGCTTGAGTATCTCCTCTAATGAGAGCGATTCCGCGCCAAGCCGAGCGAACTCCTCTGGCGCGAGGTAGGGGTCGTAGGCGACGAACCGAAACGGGAAGCCCTTTGCATGAGCGAGTGTGGCGCGCCCAATGCGCCCTAGCCCGATAATGCCGAACGTCGTCGCCTCCGCGCTCCGAATTGGGTAGGGAAGTTTCGGCTTCCAGCCCCCGCCGCGCACAAAGCCGTCCAGAAACGGTAGACAGCGTAATAGCGCCAACGCCATCGCGAGCGCCTCGTCCGCCACCTCGCCCATACAGTAGTCGGGGATATTGCTCACGGGGATTCCTCTGGTACGCGCATACGCAAAATCCACGCTATCGTATCCCACTCCCAGTCGCACGACGATTTTACACCGCTCCATGCGCTCTATCACACACTTCCGCACAGGCGTCATAAAGGTCATCACAGCGGAAGCGGCTCTGCAAGCCTCCGCTATCGCGCCCTCGTCCTCAGTCACAATGTGGCGAAGCGTGTAGCCCGCGCTGTTTAGCGCTTGGCAGGTCGGCGCGTCGAGCGGGCAGTCGCTCTCTAATAAAACGATGGTCTCAGGTTCCAATGGATTCTCCCTCTCTAGTGCATCTCCGTATCGCAACTCTTAATCGCGCCCCGATAGTAGTGAAAAACGACGTTCGGGTGTTCCGCAAGTAGCGACATGGGGCAAGCGGAGTCCGCAATTCCCTTAGAAATCATTAGCGCGGTAAGCCGAATCCCGAAAGGGTTGTCGTGATGACCGGGATGCCATATCGAGACACGCTCCGCAAGCCACGTCTGCTTGGGCCCCACCGTCAGGGCGTGCGTAGGGACGATCGGGATGTTGCCCGCGCCGGAGGTTCGGGCGTTCTGCACGAGCGTCAGCGGGTGAAGTTCCACCACGCGAGTCCCCAACTCTCGAAACTCTGCGGGAGAGGGCGGCGCATCCTGATACGCCCCTTCGCGCCGCGACGGGTCGTTGAAAGCCCAGTGCTTTATCTCGCCCTGCCCGCCCTGCATAACCGCGCAACGCACGCCGCTCCACGAGGCTTCGTAGGCGGAGACAGCGGCTTTCGGGAAGTGCAGGTTTGCGTTTGACATGAGCAGTTCGGGGCGGATGTGGTTGAAGCAGAGTTCCCTATCGGCGCGTTCAAACGAGAGGGGATGCTCGGCGGAGACTTCGCGCCCATTCATAACCCACTCATCCATGCCCCAGAAGTGCGCGTTATGCAGGGGTATCTCTAGGGCGTTTACCAGTTGCGCGACGAGCGGAAGTTGCTCGGTGGGTCCAATGGGGCCACAAATCCCTACCGGGTTGTCGGGAGTCGCTTGCCTCCATGCGGCTATGTATTCGAGGGCTTCCGCTAGGAAAAACTCCTCCAGCGTGTCGTAGAGGCGAACCTCAAAACCGGGGCGCGATAGTTCCGCGATGTCGCGTTCGGTGAGTTTCGCCGCATCCGTGAGAAGCTCAGAGTCGAGCGTGGTATAGTCCCACCAAGCGGGCGCGATTTTACTGAGGGGGCGAGGCATGATGTTCTCTCCTTATCATATCTATCAATTTCAACCTTCCGAGTGCAACAATATCTGTAACTCAGAGACGGTGGATGGCAACCCGTAACTTCTTATTAGTGCGCTATAGTCCACCCAGTTCATATCAAGAACTTGCCAGGCGCCTCTCTCGGCAATCGCCTCCAGTGCGCGGCGCTGTAAATCGGTCATGTTTTTCAGGTCGGAGGCTCCGTTCGGGAACGCCGCGTACAACAGAACATTTGTGAACGAAAGGCAACGCATGACGGGGACAGGAGTCAAAACTTCGCAAAGCGTAGCGGCGATTTGCGCCTCGTTTCCTTCAAGGACGGACTCTAAAGCGATTCCTGCATAGCCCGTCAAATCCCCTTCATTCCAGGAGAGCGTCTCTTCAATTTCGTCCCCTGCCTGCATATGCCGTAGCAACGCTCCCAAAGCTTCGGGGGAAAAGCCTGTAGCTTCTGTAGTAACCAACGCGATGGCGGCGGCGAGTTGAACGATAGCGGAGTTTGTCTCGGCTAGCTTCTCTTCAAAAAGGCTCCGATATTCCGAACTTTTGAGATAGCCGCTTAACAACCCTAGCGTAAGTAGCGCGTTCGCCTGTTCCAGAGGTCGCTCGTCGTTATTTGATATCTCGCGGGCAATGGGCAAAAACAGCTCCGCCTTGCGCGGGAACCATGCAAGCATATAGGTGGCGGTCAAGCGTACTTCTCTATTCTCATCCTGCGTCAGGGATATAAGTTCAGAAGCGTAACGCTCCACTGCTAAGTACGAAGGATAAGCCTCGTTCCCCTCACGCTCTTCCCCTGTCCCGAATGCAGAGTCCAAGTCTATGCCAGATGGCAGATACTCCTCTGCATACCCTACTGCAAGGCAAACAAGCAGGCTTAATATCTCCTCGCGCTCCGGGGTCTCTGTGTTCATCAGTATCTCAAAGAGAAGGGGAACAGCATAGGATGTCGCCTGATAACGTGAACCTTGATGAAAAATATTTCCGTACAAGCGGTTACGAGCTTTTGCACGCGCCTCCGCCTCCAAAGAGGTTAACTCCCATATATTCTCTGGAACACCCGATGCTTCTCCATACGCGTGTTCCAGAGTGCGCCAGGGAATAGCTTTCCAGTGTTCTGGTAGCGGAGGCATAGAGTTGTCTGCGCTATAGGTTTCGGATGGCGTGTCCGCTTGTTTAGGTGGAGGCAATGACGCGACCCCATACTCTCGCAACGCCGCAAGGATAGCCTCATCTTCATTTTTTATAGCCCACTTTATAGCGGAATTTCCATTTCGGGTCGTTCTGTATATATCCGCGCCTCGCTCCAATAACACGCGAAAAACTCTGGCGTTTTTCATCATGGCGGCGATTATCAAAGCAGTCTCGCCAAAAGGAGTAGCGGCATTAATATCTGCGCCCCTATTCAATAACAGGCGAACAATCTCTTCGTTTTTGTACTGTGCGGCGAGTATTAGGGGAGTTCGATTAATCGTGTTTAGGTGCGTTTGAACAGGGTATCCTTCTCCCAAGCATTGCGCCACTTTTTGCGCGTCGCTCTGACATATCGCTTCAATGAGCCGGGTATCGTCAAACTTAACCGGAATCGTCGCCTCTGGCGGCGTCACTTCAATAGCCAGAAGTTTTGAGAGAATTTTTCGCCACACGCTCATCGCAACATCTCCTTAAATGCGTTATGGGAAACGGTTACTCTATCGCATTACCTCCATTACGCCCTATACCGCCCCTTTCAAAAGTTCGGCGAGTAGGTTATCGGTCGGGTGCGGGTGTCCGAGATGTTGCAGGAAGCCCTCTCCGTAGGCGGTTCCGATTCGCTCTCCGCGTAAAGCCGACCAGCGCTTCATTGAGTCGATGTAGTCGTCCATGCCGTGCTGTTTCTTGAGCCAACTACGTTGACTATCGTGACAGGCGAGCGATTCTACTTTGCGCTCTATCTGCGCGGATATGTCTACAATAAAATGGAGGGGCGAAGGGTTGCCGAATAGGTCGTGACCGCCTATCGAATCGGTGTAGTAGAGGTAGGGAACGCCGTCAATGGCGGGCGCGTCGCCATCCGCAGGATAGTTCTTCACCCCCGCATTGAAGCAAGCGTCTCGCGTGAGTTGCGAGGTTATCTCGTGGTCGAACATATAGTCCTGCGGGGGCGTGGTGAAGACCATGAGCGGGTTCACAGCGCGAATCAGCCCCGCCACCTTTCGCCGCGCGGCGTTGTCGAAGATTATCTCTAAATCGCGAAACTCTAGGCAGGTCGCGCGCCTCGCGCCCACAGTTTTTGCGCCCTCCTGCGCCTCCACGCGCCGTATCGCAGCTATCTCCTCTGAAGTCAGGACGGCGGAGCCTTTGTCGCCGGGAGTCATGGTGGCGGTATAGAGTTCAAAGCCGAGTTCGCAGAGGCGCATTAAGGTTCCCGCGCAGAGAATCTCTAGGTCGTCGGGATGGGGAAAGAGGGCGAGAATACGTCGGTTTTCAGGTAGCATGGCGAAGCCTTGTCGTTAGAGTAGTGATAGATACTACGCCTCGTATTGAGTGAAAGAGGCGGCGCGGCTCTCTAGGAACCGCCTTAAAGTTATCTTCTGGAATCCTCCCCCTTCGCTTCGCTACTCTAGCCCCCTAATCCTGCTTAGGGATGCCCGAAGGTTAAAATCTTCCATCGTCCTTTGCGAAAGTAGATGTATCGCCCCCAGAATCCCTTCCGCCCTAGTCCCCCTCGCCTAGAATTGGGAGAGGAGACGGGGGTGAGGGCTTATATTTCCGCCTCAAAGCAGGAATTCTCGCACTATCTGTCGTAACTACAGCGTGACTGCACGTCAAATGGTGAAGGAGACCCCCAACGAATGCTCGCTCACATTCTCTCTAGCGCGGTGCTTGGAATAGACGCATATCAGGTTCATGTAGAGGTGGACGTAGGCAACGGGGTTCCCGTCATGTCTGTTGTAGGGCTACCCGACGCATCGGTGAACGAGAGCAAAGAGCGGGTTCGCGCCGCCATAAAGAACTCCGGGTTCAGGTTTCCGTACGACAAAAAAATCACGGTGAACCTCGCGCCCGCCGATATTCGCAAAGCGGGACCCAGTTTCGATTTACCTATCGCCATCGGGATTCTCGTCGCGACGGGGCAGATACCCGCAGAGAACCTAGAGGGCGCTGTCCTCATCGGAGAGTTGTCGCTAGACGGAAGCGTGCGCCCTGTGAACGGCGCGTTGCCCATCGTTATCGGGGCGAGGGCGCTAGGTATGACGCGCCTCTACCTCCCCGCCAGCAATGCACGCGAGGCGGCGATTGTCCGCGAAGTGGATGTCTTTCCCATCGCCACGCTGACCGAGATGGTTCGCGCTATCGCCCTACCCGATTCACTCAAGCCCTACCCCTACGACCCCACCCTCCTACAGCCGACTATTCCGCGCTTTCTCCACGATTTCGCCGATGTAAAGGGGCATTCGCTCGTAAAACGCGCCCTAGAAGTTGCGGCGGCGGGCGGTCACAATATCCTACTGATAGGTCCCCCCGGCTCTGGCAAGACGATGATGGCGCGTCGCCTACCCTCCATTCTGCCCCCCATGACCCCCGAAGAGGCGCTCGAAGCCACCAAAATCTACAGCGTGTCGGGGCTACTTACGGCGGAGAACGCGCTCATCAACACGCGCCCCGTTCGTTCGCCCCACCACACCGTCTCCACTACCGCGCTCATTGGGGGCGGAGCGATACCGCGTCCCGGAGAGGTGAGCCTCGCCAATCACGGCGTGCTATTTCTGGATGAACTGCCGGAGTTCAATCGGGACGCGCTCGAAGTGCTACGCCAACCCCTCGAAGACGGCGTTGTGACCATCTCTCGCGTCTCCGCCTCCCTCACCTTTCCCGCCCGATTCTGTCTCGTTACCGCAATGAACCCCTGCCCATGCGGATACTGGGGCGATAAGTTCCGCGAATGCACGTGCGCCCCAAGCGCCGTTCAGAAGTATCAGAAGAGAATTTCGGGGCCCCTACTAGATAGAATAGACCTGCATATCGAAGTTCCGCGCCTATCGGAGGACGAACTGCTACAGACGGGGCTAGGCGAGAGTTCCGCGCAGATTCGGGGGCGAGTGCTACGGGCGCGTAGAGTGCAAGAGGAGCGCTTCTCCGCTGAACCGCTCTTTCCCGCAACGACGGAGGACGGCGAACCTCCCCACCCTATCACGGCGAAGGCGCGTTCGCTCTACAACAACGCGCAGATGGAGTCTCCCGATATTCGCGCCTACTGCCGCCTGACCGAGGGCGTGAAAAACCTGCTTAGGGTCGCGATAGACCGCTTGGGACTCTCAGCAAGGGCGTATGACAGGCTTCTAAAGGTAGGGCGTACGATAGCGGATTTGTCCGGTTCGGAGGACATAGAACCCGCGCATATCGCGGAGGCGATACAGTACCGGAGCCTCGACAGGAAGTTCTTGGGAGGGTAGAAAAAGGGTTTTGCCGCTTTAGGCGGGGCGCGTGGAGATTAGGAAGTGTGATAAACCACTTGACGAGATAGGAACCAACCCTTGAGCGGATTTCAACTGATTGATTTAGTGATAGACGGAACGAGATTCGATAACGTCGTACTCAATAAATCCCAATTCAACAACATCAGTTTCGCGGAGGCGACTTTCAACAACATCAGCATGGCATCCGTCCTCTTCACAGACATCAATTTCCAAAACGCGAAGTTTCAAGACGTGAACATGGCGGACGTAACGATTGAAGACGCGAATATCGCCGGATTGACTATCAACGGCTTCGACATCGAAAGCCTCATCAATGCGGAGATTGAGCGCAAAAAAACGTAAGGAGAGTACAGTGGATTTAGGACTAAAGGGAAAAGTCGCTCTCGTCTGCGCGGCGAGCAAGGGCTTAGGCTACGCAAGCGCCCTCTGCTTGGCGCGGGAGGGCGCAAACGTCGCTATCTGTTCGCGAACGAAGGAGGCGATAGAGGAGGCGGCGGAGCGTATTCGCGAGGCGACAGGGGCGGAAGTTTTGCCGCTTGTGGCGGATGTGAACAGCCCCGCAGACCTCGACAGAGCGGTTCAGGAGACGATAGCGCAGTTCGGAACCGTGCATATTCTCGTGCCGAATAGCGGAGGACCTCCCGCCGGAACCTTCGAGACGCTAGACGACTCCAAGTGGGAACTCGCGCTAGACAGCACGCTACGCTCTACAGTGCATCTCGTTCGCG